>JBBRVM010000022.1:0-15546 GCA_038246865.1 Burkholderiales bacterium | reverse complement strand
CACCAAGCGCAGCGGCAGCATGTTTGGCGCGCAGGTCGTCAACCAACTTCTGCATCGCTTGCCGCGACGCGAGCACGCTGGCGTCGCGTGGATTCAGTTTTGACTCAATGGTCGGCATTAGTATTCCCAGGTGCCTTTGGTGATCCATGCTTCGAGCATGGGAAGACGATCCGCGCCCCAGAACGGCTCATCGTCAACGATGAAAAACGGTGAACCGAAAATGCCTTTGGCAATCGCGGCTTCGACGTTCGCCTTCAACTTGCCCTTGATGTCATCCGACTGTGTCGCGGTGATCACTTCGTCAGCGCTGTAACCAAGCCCTGCGGCGATGTCACCAATGACGTCAAGCTTGCTGATATCGCGATCACCACGAAAAAAAGCGCGATAGAGTTCCAGGGTAAATTTCTTCGCATGCGCAGGATGCCTCTCCTGCGTCCAGAGTACGGCGCGCGCGGGATTCTGCGTGGCAATCGGGAACACGCTCGGCGCGCTGTACGGGACGCCGTAGAAAGCGGCGCTACGCCGGAAATCTCTCTCCGAATAAGGCCCCTTCATCGGTGCCATTGTGAGCGGTTGACCGCCTGTAGCCTTGAAAACGACACCCAGCAAAATCGGATGCCAGTTCACGATGCGATTGACGCGCTGACCGAGCGCTTCAATCATCTCGGCTGCGAGATAGCCGTAGGGTGACGAGAAGTCAAAGTAAAAATCGATTGCACCCGCCATGTACTGCCCCCTAGAGTTCGTAAACACCAGACGCGAGACCGCGTCCGATCAGTATTTTTTGAATGTCGCTGGTACCTTCGTAAATCTGGCACACACGAACATCGCGATAAATTCGCTCGACCGGGAAGTCCGACACATAGCCCGAACCGCCATGAATCTGGATAGCGTCTGAGCAAATGCGCTCGGCCATTTCGCTGGCGAAGAGTTTCGCCATCGCCGCTTGTGTCAAGCACGGTTGGCCCGCGTCTTTCAGACTCGCTGCATGATGAATGAGTTGTCGTGCAGCCTCAATTTGGGTGGCCATGTCGGCCAGTTTGAACTGCACCGCCTGATGCTCAAAGATAGGCTTGCCGAAGGTGACGCGATCGTTCGCGTATCTCAGTGCGGCCTCGAACGCGGCGCGCGCCATGCACACGCTTTGGGCGGCGATGCCGATGCGGCCGCCCTCCAATCCCGCGAGCGCAATCTTGTAACCCGCACCTTCGTCACCAATGCGCAGCGACGCTGGAACGCGGCAATTCTCGAACATAATCTGCGCGGTGTCGCTTGAATGCTGACCCAGTTTTTCTTCGATACGGGCGACGGTGTAGCCCGGCGTTTTTGTCGGTACGATGAACGCGCTGATACCACGCTTACCCGCTGCTTTGTCGGTGACAGCCATCACAATTGCGACGTCGGCGTTCTTGCCCGAGGTAATGAATTGCTTGACGCCGTTCAACACGTAATGATCGCCGTCAAGCGTTGCCTTTGTGCGCAAATCGGCAGCGTCCGATCCTGCGTGCGGCTCGGTTAAACAGAACGCGCCGAGCATGTCGCCACGTGCCAGCGGCACCAGCCAATCCTGCTTCTGCTGCTCATTGGCGAAGCTCATCAGGATCGAACAGACGGGGCAGTTGTTCACGGAAACAACCGTGCTGGTGCCGCCATCGCCCGCCGCAATTTCTTCGAGGATGATCGCGAGTGACGTGTAGTCGAGCCCCGCGCCGCCGTATTCATCCGGCACCGTGATGCCGTAGCAACCCAGCTCAGCCAACCCCCTTAGTTCCGCTGCCGGAAAGGTGTGAGCCTTGTCCCACGCAGCCGCTTTCGGTGCGATTTGCTCCTGCACATACGCGCGAACGCTGTCGCGGACCATGCGTTGGTCTTCAGTTAACAGCATGCGACTTCATCTCGTCAATATCTTCTTCGAACTGCGTCACCAGAATGACCTTTGGGCCGCTCTCCGTGCGCATCAGGTTGTAGCCGGTGCGGAACGATTGCAGCAGACTGCCATCGTGCCGCTTGAGCGTCCAGTGCAGCAGCGCAAACGCGTGGCGCTCGCCCATCGGCACAAAGCTTTCCATCGCGTACTCAGCGTGGTCGTAACCGGTGTTGCGATAGACGTCGCACAACGCATTCATGTTCTTGCGCATCGGCGCGTCCTCCGTCCACCACGTGAGCGCGGCATCACGGCCCGTCTGCGCGGCGTGCGTGATACCCGAGGGAATGTGCCAGCGATTCGCTACGGCATTGCCGTCCAACCGGTTAAACAATGCGCGGTAGTCGTCAAAGAATTGCGAGACTTCCTGTCGGCTCATGCCTCGCCTCCCGCTGATCCCCAAAATACCACCCAGGTGGCGAAATCGGGTGAGAAATTGCTGAAGCGGTGCCGCTGTCCGGCGGCAACGAAAAATGCATCGCCTGTAGCACAGGCATGTGCAGTGTCGTCGATGGTCAGCGTGCCGCTGCCACGCTGGACGAAATAGAGCTCGTCCTGCGCATGCGGCGACTGGCGATCAAGCTCGTTCGGCGCGAACGCCTCGACAGCCATGCTGCCGTGAGCGAGCGCACGCACGAAGGGCTCGCCAGCGGGCCAGGTCGCCGTCGCGGCGCGAGGCAACTGTGCGAGCAGGGCGTCGAAATTCGCTTTCATGGCCTACGCGGCTCCACAGTTTCCAGCGGCAAAGCCGCCGCCTTCCACGCGGTGAATCCACCCGCCATGTGCGCGACATTAGTCAGCCCCATGTCCTGAAACATCTTGGCTTCGAGCGCCGAGCGCCATGCCCCCGCGCAATAAATCACGAAGCGTTTGCCGCTCGCATAAACCGGCTTGTGATACGGGCTCGTCGGGTCAATCCAGAATTCATTCATGCCGCGCGGCGAATGCATCGCGCCGGGGATTTTTCCGTCGCGCCAAAGCTCGCGGACATCGCGGATATCGACGATCACGGTGTCCGGATCGTTGATCGCGGCGCGCACTGCTTCGAGCGACAGCGAGGTGATTTCGCGCTCGGCTTCTGCGACTAGTTCGAGGGCGCTACGCATGATTGTGGGACTCGCACTGGGCAAGCAGCTTTAGCCTGCAACCACGCGTACACTGGGGCAAGGAGGATAAATTGGCTAAAGTCGATTTCATACGATTTAATGCGTTAGCCCCAATACAGCGGCGATTTCACCAAAAAGCTGTTGCTTTCAAGCAAGGCGCTACCAGGGAATCAAAGCTCCCGTGTTGTCGTAAAGACCACCATGCAGGTCGGAGGCTTTGTCGATGACGTGGCGCATGCCAGCGACACTTTCGGTCGGCGTTAGCGAAGCCTGCGGGCCGCCCATGTCGGTGCGCACCCAGCCCGGATGCAGCGCCAGCACGCGCACGCCTTTTTTCCCAAGTTCAAGCGACGCCGCTTTCACCACCGCATTCAGCGCAGCTTTGCTGGCGCGATAAGCGATGCCCGAGGCGCTGCTCATCGTGGAAATCGAGCCCATGCGCGATGACATGAAAACCATCGCGCCGCGCGCCCGCGCCACGTTGTCTGCGAAAGCAAGCGTCAAACGAAGCGGCCCAAGCACATTGGTGCGCATGACCAGATCGAAGTCCTCAGTCGGCAAATCATTGAGACCGTCGGAGCGCGGGCCGTACACGCCGGCGTTGCAGATCATGACGTCGATCGATTCGTCTTTCAGCTTTGCCGCGAGCGAATCGATGGACGACGAAGTGCTGGTGTCGAGCGCCTCGATGCGCACGCCGACGCGGCGAAGCTCGGTCGCCTCAGCCGGACGGCGACACGTGGCGATGACGTCATAGCCATCGCCCGCGTACTGTTTCGCAAATTCAAGCCCGAGGCCGCGATTGGCCCCAATCACGAGAACTGTTTTTGCCATGCTCAGATTACTTCAAAAAAATAGGTCATGTTGAGCTGGCGAAACATCAGGCGGCTCGGCAGTTCGAACAAACGTTGCAGCCGCATCACGTGATCCTTCGCTCACTCTCAGGATGACATTTACATCATTTCAATGGCCATGGCGATTCCTTCGCCACCGCCAATGCAGAGCGCCGCCACGCCTTTCTTGCCGCCCGTTTTCTTGAGCGCGCCAATCAGCGTGACGATGATGCGGGCGCCGGACGCGCCGATCGGGTGACCCAGCGCGCAGGCACCGCCGTGAATGTTCACCTTGTCATGTGGAATGCCGAACTCTTTCATCGCGGCCATAGTGACAGTGGCGAAGGCTTCGTTGATCTCGAAGAGGTCAACGTCCTTTGCTGTCCAGCCGGACTTTTTGAACACGTTGTTGATCGCGCCAACCGGAGCCGTCGTAAACCATTCTGGCTCCTGGCTGTGCTCGGCGTGGGCAACGATTTTGGCGATGGGCGTCAGGCCTAATTCTTTGGCTTTCGAAAGCTTCATCACGACCAGTGCGGCCGCACCGTCGGAGATGGAGGAAGCGTTCGCCGCCGTGATCGTGCCGTCCTTGACGAAGGCCGGTTTCAGGCCGGGAATCTTGTCGAGCTTGGCTTTTGGCGGCTGCTCATCAGTGTCGATCACGGTGTCGCCAGCGCGACCTTTTACGGTGACCGGAGCGACTTCCCACTTGAATGCGCCGCTCGCGGTAGCGGCCTTGGCACGCTCCGTCGACGCGATGGCAAACGCATCCTGCGCTTCGCGCGTGAATTCGTATTTCTTCACGCAGTTTTCAGCGTGTACGCCCATCGCCTTGTGGTCGTACGCGTCTTCCAGACCGTCGGTCGCCATATGGTCCAGCATTTGCACTGCGCCGTAGCGATAGCCAGCGCGGGATTTCGGCAACATGTGCGGCGCGTTGGTCATCGATTCCATGCCACCGGCGACTACGATGTCGCGCGTACCGGCCATGATTTCGTCATGCGCCAACTGTGTGGCTTTCATGCCGGAGCCACACATTTTGGTAAGCGTCAGGGAAGCGGTACCTTTGGGCAAACCCGCCTTTAGTGTTGCCTGACGCGCCGGGGCTTGACCCTGCGCGGCGATCAGGCAATTGCCCATGATCACTTCTTCAACCTGCTCGGGCTTCAAACCGGCGCGCTCAACAGCGGCCTTGATCGCAACTGCGCCCAGATCAGAGGCTGACAACGACGCGAAGTCGCCCATCATTCCGCCCATGGGCGTACGCACTGCACTAACGATGACTACGGGGTCCGACATGATGTTCTCTCCAGAAATTTTTAATTGTGTATTTGGGTGTATCGAGCCTAATTTGGACGGCGGGCGATCCATTTACTCCATTGTGACGCAAATGCGCCGATGACGCCGCCCATCAAAGCAGCCAGGGTAATGCCTGCGATGGAAAGCCGTGTGGCGCTCATCGCGATAGCCAGAGCGGCCGCACCTATCAATATTTGCAGAAATAGCTTTCCGCTGGCTGACCAGGGTTGGCTTTGCAGTGCGATCGCCATGCCAAACCAGGCCAAAGCGACACCCAGCCAGATCAACAACCGACCGGGCATCGGCAGCACGGCATAAGCCACCATGCCACAGATCATCAGGAAAAAGCCCAGCAACATCCAGTGGTTTCGCGTCATAACCTACTTCTTACGCCTCAATGCCTTCACCGGCACGAGATTCGATCGCGGCCAAAGCTTTCGCCGACACCTCACGAATATGTTCCGTCCCGGTCAAATCAATGTGCAGATTGCGCAGCAGTCCGTCCTCGAGCCCATAAACACAGCCGTGAATCGCCAGCGGCTGTCGGCGCGACCATGCGTCCCGCACCACCGTCGTGCGCGCTACGTTCACGACCTGCTCGGCCACATGCAGCTCACACAGCTTGCGCAGTTTGCTGTCGCGATCGGGCAATGCGTCGATGCTGGTGCGATGGCGCTCACGGGTGTCCCGCACATGCTGAAGCCAGTTGTCCGACACGCCCAGCCGCTCGCCGTCAAACGCCGCCGCGATGCCGCTGCAACCATAGTGACCGACGAGCAACACTTGCTTAACCTTTAAAATTTCCACCGCAAAATGGAGCACGGACAGGCAATTCAGATCCGTGTGAACCACCACGTTGGCCACATTACGATGCACAAAAATTTCACCCGGCGGCAGACCGATAATCTGGTTCGCCGGGACCCGTGAATCCGAGCAACCAATCCACAAATATTGTGGAGCCTGCTGATGCTTCAACCGCTCAAAAAATTGCGCGTCATCCGCCAGCACTGAGGCGACCCAGGCGCGGTTGTTCGCAAATAGTTGTTCGAGATTGGCGTTGGGCATTCGCGTGGTCATCCTGAGCAGGGCGAAGGATCAGGTAAGTTAATTATTGGCTTGTTTTAGCGGAGATCGTCGCTTGCCGCCTGATCCTTCCCCTTCGACAAGCTCAGGGTCGGGATGACGAGGCTCTTAGTCGAAGCTCCGAGTTTCACTTCGTTTCGTTATACAGCTCGCGGCCGATCAACATGCGGCGCACTTCACTAGTGCCAGCGCCAATTTCGTAGAGTTTGGCGTCGCGCCAGATGCGACCGGTCGGATAGTCGTTAATGTAGCCGTTACCGCCCAGCGCCTGAATCGCTTCACCCGCCATCCACGTCGCTTTTTCGGCGCAATACAAAATCACCGCCGCCGCGTCCTTACGCGTGACTTGACCACGATCACACGCCTGCGCGACGGCGTACAGGTAGGCGCGACCGGCGGAATAGGTGGCGTACATATCGGCCAGCTTGCCCTGCATGAGCTGAAATTCGCCAATTGACTGGCCAAATTGCTTGCGCTCATGAACGTAGGGCAGCACCACGTCCAGACAGGCCGCCATGAGCCCGACCGAACCGCCCGCCAACACCGCACGCTCGTAATCCAGTCCGCTCATGAGCACTTTTACGCCCTGACCGACTTCGCGCATCACGTTTTCGACCGGCACTTCGCAATCCTGAAACACCAGTTCGCAGGTGTTTGAGCCGCGCATGCCCAATTTGTCGAGCTTCTGCGCGGTTGAAAAGCCCTTCATGCCCTTTTCGATGATGAACACCGTGATGCCGCGCGAGCCGAGGCTCACGTCGGTCTTTGCGTAAACGACCAGCGTGTCGGCATCCGGCCCGTTGGTGATCCACATCTTGTTGCCGTTCAGGATATAGTGATCGCCCTTGAGATCGGCTCTGAGCTTCATGCTCACCACGTCCGAGCCGGAACCCGGTTCGCTCATGGCGAGCGCGCCTACGTGTTCACCGGAAATAAGTTTCGGCAGGTACTTTTTCTTCTGCGCGTCGCTACCGTTTAATTTGAGCTGGTTGACGCAGAGATTCGAGTGCGCGCCGTAAGACAGCCCAACGGCCCCGCTGGCGCGGCTGATCTCTTCCATCGCCACGACGTGCGCCAGATAGCCCATGCCCGCGCCGCCGTATTCCTCGGGCACCGTGATGCCCAGGATGCCGAGATCGCCCATCTTTTTCCACAAATCCTTCGGGAATTCATTGTCGCGGTCAATCGCCGTCGCGCGGGGTGCGATCTCGTTAGCAGCGAATGCGGCGATTGAATCGCGCAGCATGTCGATGTCTTCGCCGAGATCGAATTTGAGTTGGGGGAATTGCATGGTGGGCCTCTTGTAGCGCTGTGGGAGCGGTTTCACCGCGATGGTGGCTTCAGTGCGCGGTCATCGCGGTGGAACGCTCCCAAAAAATTTACTTTGTCGGTAACGCAATCAGCGTCTGCTGCATCAGTGCGCACAACGTTTCTGTGCCTGCCTTGGTCACCCAGACTTTGCCCTGGGTAACGGTCAATGTGCGGCCGGATTTGATAATTTCACCGCGCGCACGCAGCTTCTCGCCGTCGCCCGGTGCAAGCAAATTCAGCTTGAATTCAACGGTTAACACGTTGCCGCCGGGAGGCATTAGGGTCGCGCCAGCACAGCCGCCCGCAGTGTCCGCCAGCGTGCCGATGATGCCCGCGTGAAAGTAACCGTTCTGCTGGGAAAGTTCGGGCCGGAACTCAACTTCGAACTCGGCCACGCCCTCATCCACTTCGGTTAGCCGCGCACCAATCAGTTTCATCGCGCCCTGCGAATTGAAAATCGACAGGATGTCAGCGGTTTTTTGAGCGGTGAGCATGGTCGCACATTGTAGCGCGCATGTTGACGTTTACGTCAACGTAAGGGTTTTCCTGTTTCGAGCCGACGCTGGCGACTGGATCAACTATTTGACCGAGTTTTTGAGCCGCTTTCGGCAATCGCGCTCGATGGCCGAGATTTCTTCCAGTACGACATCAATATCTTCGCGTTGCTGCTCCAGCAGCACGCGTCGCGCCGCCAGTACCTCAAGGAATTTCACAAGTTGTGGCCGCTCGTTGTGATCGACATCGTAGAGATCGAGAATGACAGCGATGTCGGCGAGGCTCATGCCGAGTCGCTTGCCGCGCAACACCAGCTTGAGCCGCACGCGCTCGCGCTGACTGTAAATGCGCCGGGTGCCGCGCCGCTCGGGCGATAGCAAGCCCTGATCCTCATAAAACCGAATCGCGCGTGTCGTTAGCGCAAATTCGTCGGCGAGATCGGTGATGGTGAAGGACTCGCGACGCGGCACGGCGGTCGCGGCTTTGGTCACGGCAGAAGCAGAAGAGGGCGAAGGCATGGCGTGAGTTTAGCTTTGCCTTCACCGCCCTCGCTGACATTCTCGGCGGGCTTTTTTTGTGTTGCACCGCAATCCTAAGGGTTGGACCATCAACGCTTCGGGCTAAATCAGTCGTCTGGATTCCAGCTTTGGTGGAGTGGAATTTGAGCCCACTACGCCGCCCGCTCCAGACTCAACCCCAACTGCTCGCGCAAGGCCGGCTCGCAGGATGACGTCGTCTTTCCCGCCGCCATTTTTTCCGCACATGACGTACTGCAGGGTAGGGGTGCCGCAAACGATGTTAGCTGCGCTCATGACGAATGACGTTGAAGCGCTCCTCAGCAGCAGGCGCTTTAAAGTACGCCGTGATTGCATCGAACTCGGCGTCCGTTGTCCACGGACTACCCACCGGAAGGTGCTTGCTGCGGTCTTTGAGTTGACGTTTGCATAGATCGTCAGGCACGTCGATGAAATGAAGCTCATGCGCAGCCCCCGCCTGCTCAAACAGCGCCCGAAACCAGGCGCGCTGTTTCTTCGTGTTGCCAGGGAAATCGAGCGCGACTGAAATGCCTTTGGCAAGCAGCGCGCCAACGTGCGGCGACAACGCATCGCGCAATCGCGACGAGCATCGCACGAAGTCAAGAATGTCGAGAATCTCGCCGGGATAAAGCGCCGCTAGAAACTCGTCCTGAACCAGCAGAACGGCAGCCTCGCGCGCGGCCAACTCGCGGGACAACGTCGTCTTCCCCGCCGCCATCTTTCCGCACATGAAGATTAGTTTTGGCAAGAGTGGACTCCCGATTTCTGGCGAATCGTGCAACTGTGGAGTGTGCACCATTTATTCGTAATTTCCGTACTAGGTGCGAGCAACGATGCGCATTCTGATGTACGCGCTACGTGGCGGCAGGAGTGGTCGCAGCGATAAACATCGAGCCCAGCGACGTAAGCAAGACTGCCCCAGCGTCAAAGGTAATCCGCTCTTCGTTCTCGAGTACTACAACGCCTTCAAGACTAGCAACGAGATCATCTCGCAACGTGTTGTACGCCTCTTGTTGATTTGTCAAGGTATAGTCTTTCTGAACACTAATGAGCCCAAGTGACTCCAGATGTTCTAGATATACCAGCACGTTCCCGCGTGCGTCAAGGTTGAGATTCGAGCTGTTGGACATAGCGAAATTGGGCAGCGGCGCTCGAGCAAGCTGAGTTTGACGATATGACCAGAGTGCGGCGTAGGGCGCGTGATTACTTTCCAGATCGCGCAGCAGCCGAGCCTCATCTGGTGCCATGCTTTCAATAATTCGCACGAAGGCTGGATGCGCGATACTTTGGTGATCTTCAGTCGAAGCGCGCGTGAGTAACTCCACGAACATAGACGCAAGATCCGGATCGGTGATGTATGCGAACTTGTCGAGTATCGGTACCGCCACCTCCGGTGCGGGCGCCACGATTTTTTCAACCGGCACTTCTGTCATTCGCTTACGCAATCGCTCCAAATTCTTTTCAAGTGCAATTTGGGCGGCACCGTTGAGCCACATTGCGGGCCAAAGAAGTGTGTTACCCAACCCCAAGACTGTTTCCAGCGCTCTTCCCAGCTGCTTCACTCCAGGTTGAGCAACGTCGCGATAGACATCGGGCAACAAATTAAGAAGCGCTGAACCGGTCTTTTCGGCTATCGGTGTTACTAAGGGGTCCATATCGTCTCCTTGTTTGGAATCCATTCGCTGTTCTTAATCGGCGCCCGTCTGCTCTGTAATAGGTTGATGGTTCGACAAGTTCATTACGAAAGGGAGTTAGCTAGCCGTCTGGATTCCCGCCTTCGCGGGACTGACATTTGCGCGGCCTACGCCGCCCGCTCCAGACTCAACCCTGCATGCTCGCGCAGCGGATGAAACTGAATCTTCGGGTGGCGCTCTTGCGTGAGGCGCAGGTCGTAGGTGGAGGTGAGGAGGTAGGCGAGCGTGTTCGCCGCGTCGTACGCTAACTTTGACGCGTTGTAGTCCATGAATTTTTTCATCTCTGCGGGGTCGTCGGAGGTGACCCAGCGGGCGCCAACGAACTGGCTGCCGGAGAGCTTGATGTCGGCTTTGTATTCGGTTTGCAAGCGATGCTGGACGACTTCGAATTGCAGTTGACCAATCGCGCCAAGCAGCATGAGCGAGCCGAGTTGCGGCTTGAACACCTGAATCGCGCCTTCTTCGCCGAGCTGCGCAAGACCCTGCTGCAACTGCTTGCTGCGCAGCGGATTTTTAAGCTCGACCGTCTGGAACAATTCCGGCGCGAAGAAGGGAAGGCCGGTGTATTGCAAGCTCGCGCCTTCGGTGATGGTGTCGCCGAGCTGCACGCCGCCGTGAATGGTGAAACCGATGATGTCGCCAGCGTAGGCCTCATCCACGGCTTCGCGTCGCTGCGACATGAAGGTGACCACGCTGGTGGGGCGCATTTCTTTCGCCGTGCGTTGCACCTTGAGCTTCATGCCCGACGAATACTTGCCGGAGCAGACGCGCACGAACGCGATGCGGTCGCGGTGCATTGGATCCATGTTGGCCTGCACTTTGAAAACGACGCCGGAGAAGCCTTCGGCATCGGGCGCGATTTCGGTCAGCGAACCATTGGGATTGGTCGAGGCGCGCGGATGCGGCGCGGGCGCGAGGTCCACCAGCGCGTCGAGAATTTCCTGCACGCCGAAATTGTTCACGGCCGAGCCGAAGAACACCGGCGTTTGTTTCGCAGCCAAAAATGCTTCGCGGTCAAACGCGGGCGCGGCACCGGTGACCAGTTCAATGTTGGCCAGTGCGTGCTCGAAGTCAACGCCGAAGCGAGCCGTAAGTGCGACGGTTTCGGATAGCGGAATCTCCTCCAGCGCCATCTTGTCGCTGACGGTGTCTTCGCCCGGCTTGAACACGCGCATCATTTGCGTGCGCAGATTGATGATGCCGACGAAGGCGCGGCCTTGTCCGACCGGCCAGGTCATCGGCACGCAGGGCATGCCGAGTTCGGCTTCCACCTCGTCGAGCAACTCAATGGGATCGCGACCTTCGCGGTCCATTTTGTTGATGAAAGTGATGATCGGCGTGTCGCGCTGGCGGCAGACTTCGATCAGGCGTTTGGTTTGTGCCTCAACTCCGTTGGCGGCGTCGATCACCATCAGCGCTCTGTCGACGGCGGTGAGCACGCGATAGGTGTCTTCCGAGAAATCGCGGTGACCCGGCGTATCGAGCAGATTGATCACATGATCACGATAAATCATCTGCATGACGCTAGAGGCGACCGAGATGCCGCGCTGCTTTTCGATCTCCATCCAGTCCGATGTGGCGTGGCGGCTGGCTTTGCGCGCCTTGACGCTGCCTGCGACATGAATTGCGCCCGAGAACAGCAAAAGCTTCTCGGTGAGCGTGGTTTTGCCCGCGTCGGGGTGGGAGATGATGGCGAAAGTGCGGCGGCGCGCAACTTCGGCGGTGTGCAAAGTGGTCACAGAAAACAGTTCACATGCGTGAAAACCCTTGATTTTAAAGGAGTTCCAAGGGCGATGATGATCCTCATTGTCGCCAATCAGCGACTGTAATTATTTGTAATCCGACGGCACTTTGTCGGCGAAGGCTGCGTCTATTCCGTTACAGAGTCTCTGGCAGCAGTACCCAAATCAAGCAACGAACCGAGCCCGCAAGTGTTTAGTGGCTCAGCTATCAAGGAGATGCCCCATGAAAAAGATCCTCATTCTCGGTGTAGCGGTCATTTCGGCCATCGCTGCCACGACCGCGAGCGCAGCTGACGATGCCAAGCATCTCCGCTACGGTCACGGCAACGGTTATTACCGTCCGGCTTATGTCGCACCGGCACCGGTTCGCTCTTATTACGGACACGGTTATGGACAAGGTTACGGACACGGCAACCGCGGCGGTTACTGGCACGGTAACCGCTGGATCGCTCCGGTCGCAATCGCCGCTGCCATCGGTGGTCTCGCCATCGCCAGCAACTCGTACTACTACAATCAGTCGTCCTACGTTGCGCCGTCGTATGTTGCGCCGTCGTATTACGCGCCCGCTGCGGTGAGCTACGGCGTGAACTACGCTGTGCCTGTGGCGGACGGCTTTAACTATGCGGACGTTAACGGCGACGGCTACATCAGCTACGAAGAGGCCGCCGCGTACCCGCACTGGCAGCGCAACTTCGGTCGCATGGATCACAATCGCGATGGCTACCTCACGCGTGATGAAGTGTCTGGCTGGCGTTATCGTTAATTTCGGCTAATCCGAACCGCCGGGCGGCAAGCTCGGCGCGTTAACCGAAGTGGCAAATCGCGCCGCTCCTACTGGCATACGGCAGGCGCTAAATCAATGCGCCGTCAGCGCCGCGACACTGATCGTCTGCTGCAACACGTGCGAATCATCGGTGCCCAACTCGACAACATCCGCCCCGCAATTCGCGGCTTCAATACACACGTAATTTCGCCAGCCTTCAGGCGGCAAATCAGCAAACGTCTTGATGAACTCCGCGCCCGGATTCCACACGACTAGCGTTTTGCTGCCCGACGTGGTGAGCGTAATTTTTCTATGCCCTGCCAGGTCAATCAGCTCGAAGTGGTTGCCGGTATCCACGTAAATCCGGTCACTTCGGCCCGGATCGCGCGCATCCTGCAAATGCCAGTTGCCGCGCTGCGTGTGCTCATTGAAATTGTCGAACTTGTCGGAATAGGTGAGTCCGTCGAGCCCGGTGACATGCACACGATCCGCGTCCGCGACGCGGAAATAGGTGTGCAGCGCCTGGGTGAACCGCACCGTTTCCTTGCTCAGGTTCACCGTGGTGAGCGCTTGCTCCAGCGCGCGACCGATGCGCATGCTGAGAATTACATTCATCGGCACTTCGGGCACGTCCGGCCCGGCGAGCGCAAGCACGATTTCGCCTTCAGCGGTTCGCTCGGCGTGCGTCACCTGCCATTGCTGCGTGCGCACCAGCCCGTGCTGCGGCGCGTCCGGAGGTTGCCCCTGTTTCGCGAAGTACGGCCAGCACACCGGAATACCGCCGCGAATTGGATCGGGCGGCCGCTTGCTGTTCGGTGACATCCACAGCAAATCGTCAAACCCTGTCGGCACGAACGACAAGACGTGACCACCAAAGAGACTGATCGCGGCTTTCGAGAATGGAGTGGTGATCAGAAGCGCTGGAAAGCCCTGATATTCGCCAAAGCGCAGGCCAGGAATGGAGTTCGACATTGGGAATCAGCTTTGATGTGTAATCGCCATTGTATTGGGGCTAAGGGCGTGAAATCCACACAGTCGACTTATGGCGCTATTACGATATAGCACACGTGAAGACGTCAATTCACGGTAAAGCTGATGACTAAACAATCCCGCCATCTACGATAAACGCCTGGCCGGCGCATCCGCGCGCGTCATCGCTCGCCAGCCACAGCGCCATCGCCACCACGTCGTCCGCATCGAGCCGGAATTTCAGCGCCTGATTGTCTAGAAACTGCTTTTCAAGTTCGGGTGTCACGACTTGCGCCGATTGCTTTGGCGTCACAATCGCGCCGGGTACGATGCAGTTCACGCGGATGCCGCGTGGCCCCAGCTCTTGCGCCAAGGTGCGGGTCAGGCCGTGAATCGCTGCTTTGCTCGTTGTGTAGCTCACAAACCCGGGACGACGACGCATCCAGCTCACCGAACCGGTCGTAATGATCGATCCGCCGTCGCGCATCATCCGCGCCGCCGCCTGCGCGCCAAACACCTGAGGCCGTAAATTGACTGACTGATTGTTATCCCAGAATTCGGGTGTCAGTTCATCAAAGGCGTGGCGCACGTCGTTGGCGGCGTTGCCAATGTAGACGTCAAGCTGAGCATTGCGAGCGTTCGCAGCTTCCGTGATCGCGGTTTGCAGCGCGCTGACGTCGCGGATGTCACAGTGCTGATAGCGCAGTTGCTGTTTCGCGTTCAGGCGACCCATCAATTCATTAGCGCTCGCATCGTCAATGTCGAGAAAACTGACGTTGGTGCCCTGCAGGACAAAGTTCTCCACCAGCGCAGCGCCGATGCCGGTCGCGCCGCCCGTGATGAAGGCGTGTTTGCCGCGTAGAGAAGGGTATCGATTGGTCAGTCGGCTCATGGTTATCCTGCAAAGCGTGGTTCGAGAATGCCCGGCGCGTGGTGGCCGGGCATTCGGATGGCAAACAGTCCGCCCGCTTCCGGCTTTGCGGCCAACTCCTCGTCGGTCATGCGCACTCGGGCGGTAGTGACGTAGAGCGTTTGCAGGTCATCGCCCGCGAAGGTGCAACAGGTGATGTTTGGCGCAGGTAGTTCAATCACTGCGAGCAAATCGCCTTGCGGCGAGACTTTTTCGATACGCCCACCGGCAAAAATTGCGATGTAGACATTTCCCTCTGCATCGACGCAGGCCCCATCCGGACGCCCTTGCGGCGGATCGAATGTACGCAGTACGCGTTGATTACTGACTGCGGCATCGTCGATGTCGTAGTCGAACGCCCACAGCACATGATTGGGCGTATCGGCCAGCGTGAACGTCTTGTTGTCCAGCGAAAATGTGATGCCATTGGAGAGGGTCACGGGATTCGCCTTGGCGCTGAAGCGCCCATCAGCTTCCATGCAGTAAACATACGCGCCCGCCTTGTCGCGCGGCTCCCACATCGTGCCCGCCCAGAATCGCCCGGCAGCGTCACAGCGACCGTCATTGAAGCGCGCCTTGGCGGGGTCGTAATCGGGGCTGGTGAGCAACGTAATGTCGCCGCCAAACTGATTGATCCGTGCGTAGCCCGAGCGCATTCCCGCGATGAAACCGCCGCGCTCGTCCTGCGCGAAACAACCCATTTCCTGTGGCAACTCCACGCTGTCATCGCGACCGCTTGCGGGATCGTACCGATGCATTTTTTTGCCCGGAATATCGATCCAGTAAATGAGCTTGTCGCGCGCGTCCCAACGGACGCATTCACCTAACGTGGCGCGTGCGTCGAGCGCTAGTTCTGCCTTGAGAGTCTCAGTCATATAGAT
>JBBRVM010000021.1:0-15763 GCA_038246865.1 Burkholderiales bacterium | reverse complement strand
ATTGCGCGTCCTACGACAAGGGTTAGTTGGCACACTAATCCTTCGCCATGCTCAGGATGACGACGCCAATGCTGAGGCACCCCTCTAATCGTCAACGCCCGATCATCAAGTTGTCATGCAACTAGTTTCCAATCGTGCTTTTAAAGGGGCACGACATGACAGTCGAAGTTAACACACAGCGCCGGGAATTTCTGGTCAGCAGCGCGACTACGGCGGCCGCGTTAATCGTCACCGGCTCGCTCGTCGGCTGCGGAACGGACGCAGATCCGTTTCCGGTTCCACCCGCGTTTTCCTACGGTGTCGCCAGTGGTGACCCGCTCAATGATCGCGTCATTCTCTGGACGTACGCCAAAGCACCGGACAACGTGCGCTCCGTTCCGCTGACATGGCAAGTCGCACTTGACCAGAATTTCGCCTCGATTATCAGCACTGGCATCATCGATGCCACCGAAGCCAGCGGGTTCACGGCCAAGGTCGATGCCACCGGCCTCACGGCGGGTGCCAGCTATTTCTATCGCTTTCTGGGTCCACGCGACACAGCGTCGCCGGTGGGAAAAACTCGCACCTTGCCCGTAGCAAGCGTCGCAACGCTCAAGTTCGCCGTGTTCTCCTGCTCGTTGTATTCCGAAGGCTTTTTCAACGCCTACGACGACGCGCTGAAAACCGATGCGCAGTACGCGCTGCACCTGGGCGACTACATCTACGAATACGGCTCGGGTCCCACGCAGTACGGCAACATCGACGCCGTCGCGCTGGGCCGAGTCGTCACACCCGCCAACGACATCGTGTCGCTCTCGGACTACCGCGCGCGCTATGCGCTATACCGCTCTGACGCCAACGTTCGCGCGCTGCACGCCGCGATGCCGTGGATCACCATTTGGGACGATCACGAGTTCACCAATAATGCCTACCTTAACGGCGCAGAAAATCACAAGCCCGCGACGCAGGGCGACTGGGCTACGCGCAAGAACATCGCCGCCAAGGTCTATCACGAGTGGATGCCAATCCGCACCGACAACTCGAACCTTTTAAAGATCTATCGCTCGTTTGATTTCGGCTCATTGTTCTCGCTGCACATGCTCGACACCCGCATCGAGGGCCGCGACCAGCAGTACGACAATTTTGGCGACGCGGACGGCGGCTTTGGTCGCTACATCGCGGGCATCACCCCGAACGCCAGCGGCGTGCTTCCCGATGCGTCGCGCCGCATGATCAGCGCGACCCAGCAATCGTGGCTCGCCTCGCAAATGTCCGCGTCGAAAGCGACCTGGCAGTTTCTGGGCAACCAGGACATTATGGGCAAGATGTGGATTCCCGTCTCAGTGACGCAAAATTTCAGCACGGGCAATCTAGCGGGCTTTGCCGCCGCCACGCAGGCCTACCTTGCGGCCAAGGCCACGCGCGCCGCCGCCGGTTCTGCCGCCCTCACCCCGACTCAGGCGGCGCTACTCGACGCCTCGGAGAACCCGCGCCTGCCGTACAACCTGGACTCATGGGACGGCTATCCAGTCGACCGCGAACGCGTGCTGCAGTCGGTTAAAGCGCTGAACAAAAAGCTCGTGGTGCTCTCGGGTGACTCACACAACGGCTGGTTCACCAATCTGGCCACATTGAGCGGCGAGAAAATCGGCGTTGAATTTGCCGGCACTTCGGTGACCTCAACCGGGTTTGAAAGCGTGGGCCTCGCCACCGTCGGCAGCTCGCTCGATGGCAGCGCACTGGTGCCGCAGCTGGGCACCGCAGCCATCGGCGCGGGCCTCGGCCTGATCGACGACCTTGCCTATGCCGACACCCTCAAACGCGGTTACCTGTTGATGACGGTAACGGCGAACGATGTCAAAGGCGAATACGTTTACGTGAGCACCGTGAAGTCCACGACCTACACCCGAAGCGTCGGCCGCACGATCACCGTGGACACCAGCGGCAAAACGACGTTCGCCTAACGCGGCGTCGTAGGGAGCGGTTGGCCGTTGCGTCTTTTCAACCACGCAGAGTGCAATGGACGGAATCGCAGCGAAGTTGAGCTAACAACTTATCGCTGCAATGACGACTGTGTGCGGGCTGGCGACGCTTTCTTTATGCCGACTTTGGCCAAAAAAGCGCTATAGCCCCAACGCAGACTTCATCTTACGATTGAGCTGCGGGCGTGCGCCTGACTGCTCGACGCATTGGGCGCGATTGGGGGGATATTCATGCTGGGCGCAGTAATTCACGACGGCTGTCATCCACACGAAGTTTTTTGTGTAATCGGCGCGGTCATATCTCCCAGGACAGCCTGCGCGCGCAAGGAATGGAGACGACTACACGCCTAAAGTCGTGCGTTATAAAAGCTCAGGCGTGGCGACTGCGCGAATGATCACGTCCTTTTCACCTTCTCGCTCTCTTGATTGCAGCCACCACACCGCGCCTTTTCGCACGGTCAAGGGGGCGGTCGCATCCATCAGCAGCCAGTGAATGCATTCACCAATCCACGGTTGATGCCCAACGATCACGATAGGCTCAGTCTGCACACCCCAGCCAACCGCCGCAAACACTTCTTCAGGCCGCGCGGCAGGGTTCAACTCATTGAGTATTTTGCTTTTTCGCGACAGACAACGCACCGTTTGCTGCGAGCGTTTCGCGGGGCTCGCGAACACGCGGCACTGTTGTGGCAAATTGCGATCCAGCCAGAATGCGACGCGCTCGGCCTGACGCTGACCCTTGACCGTCAGCTTGCGATCAAGGTCGTCCTGGCCCTCGGTCGCATCATGTGCCTCGGCGTGTCGCCAGAAAATGATTTCGCTCATGCGCCCTCGGCGTTCTCCGCGCCCAGCCCGAACTTGTCTGAAAGCTCGTATTGCGCAACCACGCGTTTTTGTTTGCCAACGGGACGCAGCAGACGATACGCACCACTGCGCTCCAGTCGCCACGCCTGCGAGTTGTCGCGCAGCGCCGCATGCAGACCTTCATCGATCACGCGCGCCTTGAGCGGGCCGTCGAGAATCGGCGTGGCGACCTCGACGCGGCGATCCAGATTGCGGCTCATCCAGTCAGCGCTGGAGATGTACACATTCGGCTGACCGCCATTTTCAAAATAGTAGATGCGACTGTGCTCAAGAAAGCGCCCGACGATGGAGCGCACATGAATGTTCTTCGTGGCCTCGTCTACGTCCGGGCGCAGGCAACAGGCGCCGCGTACGATGAGCTCGATGCGAACGCCCGCCTGCGAGGCTTCACACAACGCGGCCATCACGGCCTCATCCGTCAGCGCATTGATCTTCGCCATGATGAGCGCGGGCTTGCCCGCTTTCGCGGCGCGCGCCTCGGCGTTGATCGCGGCGAGCAAATTGGACTTCATGGTGTGCGGTGCCCACCACAAATGTTTGAGCTTTGGCGGTTGCGACAAACTGGTCAGGTGGTGAAAAATGGCGGCGACGTCTTTGCCGATTTCCGCGTTCGCGGTGAGCAGGCCAAAGTCAGTGTAAAAGCGCGCCGTGGACGGGTTGTAATTGCCGGTTCCGATGTGCGCATAAGTGCGAATCGCATTGCCTTCTTTGCGCAACACCATCAACATTTTGGCGTGCGTTTTCAGGCCGACGAGCCCGAATACCACCTGCGCCCCGGCCTGTTCCAGTTTGTCGGCCCAGTTGATGTTGGTTTCTTCATCAAAGCGCGCCTGCAATTCGAGTACGACGGTAACCTCTTTGCCGCGGCGCACGGCCTCCAGCAACAGGTCCATCAACGCGGACTTTGAGCCGGTGCGATAAATCGTTTGCTTGATCGCGATGACGCTCGGATCATCGACCGCCGTGCGCAAAAACTGAATGACGGGCTCGAACGATTGGTACGGATGATGCAGCAATAAATCACGTTGCCGAAGATCAGCAAACATCCGCTCATCGGTAATCTCAGGCAGCGATGGGCCCGGCGTGAACGGCGGGAAGCGCAACTCCGGATGATCGGTCGCTTCGGCCAGGGCTGCGAGACGCGCGAGGTTCACAGGGCCATCGACCCGGTACACCTCATGCGATTCGAGTTTGAAGTGCTGGGTCAAAAGCGTCATCACTGAGTCGCTGCAATCGGCGTTGATCTCCAGCCGCACCGCGAGACCGTACGGTCGTCGGCGCAACTCACCGGCTAGCGCGTGACGCAGGTTCGTTATCTCCTGTTCATCCACCCACAAATCGCTGTCACGCGTCACCCGAAATTGCGAATCGCCAACGACTTCGCGGCCGGGAAACAGGCGAGCCAGTTCCAGCTCAATCACAGTCGAGAGCAGGACGAACGAACGTTGACCGTCGCTCATCCTGCTTTTTATTTCAAACAGGCGCGGCAAACTGCGTGGCACTTTTACGATGGCGATGCTGGTCTTGCTAACGCTCCTCTTTGATTTCAGCTCAACGATGAAGTGCAGACCCTTGTTGGCCACCGACGGAAACGGATGCGCGGGATCAAGACCAATGGGAGTCAGAACCGGTGCAATCTCGCGCGCAAACGTGGCTTGTATCCAGCGCCGTTGTTCAGCCGTTAAATCGGCGCCGCTGACGAGATCAATACCGGCCTCGCGCAGCGACGGCAGGATTTGCGTATTGAGCAATTGATATTTGCGAGCGACCAATGCGCGCGCGCGGTCGGCGACTTCGTGCAAAGACTCGTTAAGCGCCGTCGCGTCGACCGAGCCGGACGACTGCAATGCCTTCAGCCGCTCTTTTTGCTCAGCAATGCGAACCTCGAAGAACTCGTCAAGATTGGAGCTGACAATCGTCAGATAGCGCAAACGCTCGAGCGCCGGCACCCACGGCAGTTCACACTGCGCGAGCACGCGTTCGTTGAAGGCGAGCATCGACAGCTCGCGGTTGATCACTGGCATCATGCGCCGCAGACCCAATTCATTTTGTTCCTGTGTAGGCCAAGTCTGGTGGCGACGCATTACAGCGTCATGACACATGCGTGGTCTTTAATCGGGCGGCGGCGCGGCCGGAGTGTAGTTTTTTATACCCATCCAACCGCATTCATCTTAGAAGACCGGTTTACATGGACGACCGCTGTATTTCATCCTGCGTCGAGTATTGCAGTTTTCCTCTTGTCAGCCCCGTTGAAATAGGCGTTCTGTGAGCGCGCCGTCACTTCGCACCCAAGCGGGAGATCATGTGGCATTTTTTGTTGCAGTGCCGCAAACTATTACTTGTCTTTCGTAAAAAACAACAGGTTCATCAGAGGCAACTCTCATGGCTGCGGCTGTCACAGAACTGTCGTTGCAGTGCAGCATGAGGTGTGGAATATTCGTTGAGCACCTTTCTATTTGCGAATTTCAACATGCTTCATTCTCCTTCTCCTTCTTCAGTTCGCGCCCTTCGCGTAAAAGCCCTCACCCGTGCGGTCGCTCTGGCTGTCACCAGCGCAGCAGTTACCAGCGCTCTGGCCCAAGCCACGCCCGCCGCCGAAGAAGCCGCGCCTCGCGCCAAAGACGACACCGTCCGCCTCGGCACCATCACCATCATCGGCAAGGGCGACAAGCTCGGTGCCGGGCAAATCCTGAACGAGGACGCCACCAAAGGTCGCAGCACCGTCACCAAGGACGCGACCGAAAAAGACCGGGCCACCGGCAACTCGTACCAGGCGCTGTCGATCCTGCCTGGTATCAACACGTATAACCATGACGCCACTGGCCTTTTCGGCGGCGGCCTGACTATTCGCGGCTTCGGCGCGGATCAAATCGGCTTCACCATCAACGGCGTCCCGGTCAACGACTCCGGCAGCTACTCCATCTTCCCGCAGGAATACACCGATCAGGAAAACACCTGCACCCAATCGGTTGCCCAGGGCAACCCCGACATCGAATCCCCTCACGTGGGCGCGACTGGCGGCGGCGTCACTATCACTAGTTGCGATCCGGAAGAGAAGCGGCGTTTCCGCGTGTCACAAACGCTCGGGCAACTGAGCCTGTCGCGCTCATTCGTGCGTTTCGACAGCGGTCGTTTTGCCAACAACATGGCAAAAACCTTCATCAGCTATTCGCACTCGCAGGCCGACAAGTGGAAAGGAGCGGGCGGTGCCAAACGTGACCACATCGACGCCGCATTCTCGCTCGATCTGTCCCCAGAGAATCGCATTCTCGGCTCGGTCATGTACAACAAGGCTGTTAACAACAACATCGGAAATTTGAGCCTCGCTCAGCTAAACTCTTTCGGCTACAACTACGACTTTTCGTCAGCCTTCACTCCGGGACATCTTCCAGCGGTCGCTGGCGTTCGGCAGGCTGAAACAGGCCCATCGCCCCAGTTCTACAAGCTCTCGCTGAATCCGTTTGAAAACGCCATCGTGTCGCTCTCCGGCTCGTTCAAGATCGCAGAGAGCACCTACCTTAAAGTGCAGCCTTACCTCTGGTATGGCTTCGGCACTGGCGGCAATCAACAACGCGCGTTGTCTGAAACCGCATTCCTCAATACGACCACCGGCCGCATTGGTGCTGGCCGCGATTTAAACGGTGACGGTGACACGCTCGACACCGTCATCGTTGCCAACTCAAGCGTGACCAAAACCAACCGCCCCGGCATCACCACCGAAGTCAGTCACCTGTTCGGCAACCATCAGCTAAAGGTCGGTTTCTGGTACGAACGCGCCGAGCACAAACAAACCGGCCCGGCCGTAAGCGTGGACGCCAACGGCAACCCGGTTGACCCGTGGCTGCGCGACGGTCGCATCCTGCGTCCGGACGGCAGCGAGTTCAACTCACGCAACTGGTTGACCATCAGCCCGTCGTATCAGCTATACGGCTCCGACTCGTTCAGCTTCATGAATGATCGCGGCTTGTTGACTCTCGGCGTGCGCGCACCACAAATCACGCGCAAATTTACCAACACCGCCAACGAAGGCGGCAGCACGGTCAACTTCAACAACAACTACACCATCGAGAAGAAGTTCAGCGATGTGTTGCCACAGATCGGCGTCCGCTTCAATCTTGATCGTGAGCAGCAGGTATTCGTCAATATTGGTAAAAACTTCCGCGCACCGCCGAACTTTGCGTTTGCGCCAACCAACGGCAACGTCACGATCGTTAACGGCGTCGCAGTGCTGACCGGTGACATCAAGGCAGAAACCGCGATCAATACCGATCTTGGCTATCGTTTGCAGAACAAGGCACTGACCTTCTCGGCCACCCTGTTCAACACCGATTTCAAGGATCGTCAGGCCACCGCGTTTGACCCAGCAACGCTCAAATCGATCTACACCAACGCGGGCAAAGCTCGCACCCGCGGCATCGAAATGGAAGCAGGCACGGTGCCGATCAACGGCTGGTCGTTGTACGGCTCACTGACCGTGCAGAAGAGCAAAGTCTTGAACGACATCCGCGCCAGCGCCACGCAGGTGCTGCCAACCACTGGCAAGGAGTTTGCGCTCACGCCAACGATGCTCGCTGGCCTGTCGCTGCAGTATGCGAATGGCCCGATTTATGCGCGCGTAAAAGCCAAGCGAACCGGGCGCCAGTTCGCCACGCTGATGAATGACGAAGAAGTGCCAAGCTACATGACGGCTGATTTTGATGCCGGCTACAAGTTTGCTGATTTCATGTTCATCAAGAGCCCGCAACTGCGCCTGAATATCAGCAACATTGGCAACACCAAGTACCGCAATCCAAGCTCGGGCTTCGTCCTGAATGCCAAGCCGGTGGGCACGCTGAACGCAGGCAACGTGTTCTACTATCTTGGTCCACCGCGCTTCTTCTCGGTCACGCTGAGCGCTGACTTCTAGGGCCATGTCATTCTGAGCCTCGAGCGAAGAATCAGGTCGTGCACGATGGCTTGTCGATTGACCCGTTTTAGTTTGCGACCTGATGTTTCGCTGCACTCAACATGATAAATGGTTGAGTGTCTGGCGATAATCGACAATCAAGCCGCGCCAAAAGCGCGGCTTTATTTTTTAGTTTTGCTTAACAATGGCAATGGAACACGTCATGAAACGATTTCTCCCTTTCTCCCTTGTCGCATCGCTTGCTTTGCTCGCTGCATGCAGTACGACCGGCGAGCGCCGCATCACAGTTGCCGATGGCATTCGCGCCGAGGTCACGTTGCTCGAGACCACCGATCTGCACACCAACGTGATGAGCTACGACTACTTTCGTCTGGCTGAGGACAAGACCGTCGGCTTCGAACGCGTCGCCACGCTCATCACGCGAGCGCGCAAAGAGTTCGCCAACACGCTGCTGTTCGACAACGGCGACACCATTCAAGGCACCGCGCTGTCCGACTATCAGGCCCAGGTGAATCCGCTGCCGTGCGGGCAAGTCCTTGCGATGTACAAGGTGATGAATGAGCTCGGCTACGACGCCGGCGGCATCGGCAATCATGAGTTCAACTACGGTCTGTCGTTCCTGTCGCAGGTCACGGGCAACCGCTTCAATGTAGACCTGCGCGAAGGCGAAAAGCCGATTCCTGCGCAGCCTTGCGCCGGGCCGAATTTTCCGCTGGTGCTGGCGAATCTGTTGTCGGTGAAAGACCGGCAACCGCTGTTCAAGCCGTACGTGATTCTCGACCGCACACTTAAAGCGACGGGGGCCGACGGCAAGCCCGCGAGCGCCGCGATCAAAGTCGGCGTGATCGCGTTCACACCACCAAAAATTCTCGACTGGGACAAGCGCTGGCTGGACGGCGTGGTCTACACCGATGGCATCAAGGAGTTAGCCGAGAAGTACATCCCGGAGATGCGTGCAAAAGGGGCCGATCTCGTGGTCGTCATTTCGCACGGCGGGCTTGATGCCGCTCCGTACACGCCGTCGCTTGAGAACGCGAACTGGCACCTGGCGCAAGTACCAGGCATCGATGCGATGCTGATCGGGCACTCACATCAGGTGTTTCCGAATCCCGCGAGCACGACAACCGCATTCAATTTACCGGGTGTCGACAAGACCAAAGGATTCGTGCACGGCGTGCCAACCGTGATGGCGAATTTCTGGGGAAAAACGCTGGGCGTGATTCAGCTGAACCTTGTCACCAAAGACGGCCAGTGGAGCGTCGACAAGACGAAAACCATCGTTGAAGCGCGCCCGATTCAGAATGCCGACAAAACGTTCGTCGAGCCGTTGCCTGCCGTCGCGGCTGCGATCAGGACTGAGCATGAAGCCACGATCGCTTACGTGAAAACACCAATCGGCAGCAGCGACTTTCCGATGACGTCCTACTTCGCCGACGTCGGCGACGTGTCTGCGATGCAGATCGTTAATCAGGCGCAGGCGGATTACGTCTCGCGCTTTGTCAAAGCAGCGATGCCGCAGTTTGCATCATTGCCCGTGCTCAGCACCGCATCGCCATTCAAAACTGGCTTCGCTGGTGGAACAGATTTCACTGCGGTCGCCGCAGGTGATATTGCGATCAACAACGCCGCCGACTTGTATCTGTTCCCGAACACCCTCTACGCGGTTAAGGTCACAGGCGCAGGCTTGAAAGATTGGCTGGAGGCTGCGTCGCGTCGCTTCCGCCGGATTGACCCCAAGCTCACCACCGAGCAATCGCTCGTCAGCGACGCGCCGGGCTACACGTTCGACATGATTACCGACAAAGATCTGGGCTACGAAATCGACGTCACGCAAGCGCCGGGTAGCCGCATCACGGGCCTCACTTACAAGGCCGTACCGGTATCGCCAGCCGCTGAATTCATCGTCGCCACGAACAACTACCGGGCCAGCGGCGGCGGCAATTTCCCCGGCCTTGACGGCACCAAAACCATCATCGCCTCGCCCGACACCAACCGTGACGTGCTGATCGCATACATCAAGTCAGTGAAGAAACTGACGCGCAAAGACAATGGCCTGGATCGCAGTTGGCGCTTCACGAAAGTCAACGCAGCAGGTCCGCTTACGTTCAAATCGGCACAAGGAAAATTGCCGGTCGCCATCGCCGCCGGGCTCACGAATGTCAGTGTGTTCAAAGCGGACGATGGGAGCGGCAAAGGCCTCGCGATTTATCAGATTGACTTGTCGAAGTAGCGTGTCCGTGGCAATTTGGCGTGTTCAGCGGTTGGGCATGGCGTGCATGATCTGCACGCTGTGTGCTTCCGCAGCGATTGTGGGAGCGGTTCCACCGCGATTCTCAGGCGACGCGCCAATCGCGGTAGAACCGCTCCCACAAACCACTCGCACGATCTCCCCAGCCGAAATCGACCGACTGCGCATGCACGCGGACGCGGGCCGCGATGCAACTGCGATGGCGTCACTACGTATCGTTGCAGACACCGGTAACGCCAACGCGCAACGCGTGATCGGTGAAGTGTTGCTTCAGGCGAAAGATTTAAATCGGACAGCAGAAGCGCTCGACTGGCTGCAACGTGCGGCAGAACAGGCCGACTCACGCGCCGCATTGCTATTGGGAAAAACATGGCTCTACGGCGCAGCGGGCATCACTCCCGATGGCGTCAAGGCGCGCAACTGGTTCGAAAGGACGGGCTCAGGCAGCAAGCCGCAAGCCGCCTTCTACCTCGGTTTGATCGAAAAGAACGGCTACGGCAAAACCGTCGATTTTGAGGCGGCGGAAAAGCACTTTCGCTTTGCTGCCGAACGCGGCGTCCCCGACGCGATGTACCAGCTTGGCAACACCTATGCCAGCGGCGAAGGCGTCGACATCGACCCGCGCGAAGCCATGCGCTGGTATCTACGTGCCGCAGCCCTCGAGCATCCGCAAGCGATTCAGGAACTCGCCCACGCTTTCACACGCGGCGACACGCTGCTACCGCAAAGCGAGCTGCAAGCGGCAAACATGCGGCTCGCCGTGGAGCACGCGCTGCGTCATCCGCAACCATCGCCCTGAACTGCGGGCGCATATCGCAGCGCGCGTCGCACGCCAGCTTTTGGCTACCAGCACCGTTCCATCGGTGCTGGAAGCGCACTTTGGCCAAAGTCGACGCCCGATTAGAAAGGTGCCGCAGCATTGGGGTCGTCATCCTGAGCACGGCGAAGGATCAGTGCGCATACTAAAACGCGCTCCACGACGCTCAAGCGGTGCCGCCTGATGTTTCGCTTCACTCAACATGACAACCCTGCTGAAAAGCCACCTTGCTGAAGCAGCGTGCTAGTCAGGAGTCGACGAACGCCGATGAGCGTGAATTGCGCACCGAAAGGGATGACCTGATCTTGCGTCAAATCGAGCGCTGATTCACCCGCTTCGACAGTTCCGCTGCGCTCTCTTTGCGCTCGCTGTAACGATCCACCAGATACGGCGAGGCGTCGCGCGTGAGCAGTGTGAACTTCACCAGCTCTTCCATCACGTCGACCACGCGGTCGTAGTATGCCGATGGATTCATGCGGCCCGCTTCGTCGAATTCAGCGAACGCTTTGGCGACCGACGATTGATTGGGGATGGTCAGCATGCGCATCCAGCGGCCGAGCACGCGCAGTTGATTCACCGCATTAAACGATTGCGATCCGCCGCTGACCTGCATCACGGCGAGCGTTTTTCCTTGCGTGGGCCGAGTTGCGCCTTCGGCCAGTGGAATCCAGTCAATCTGCGTTTTCATGAGGCCGGTCATCGCGCCGTGGCGCTCGGGCGACGACCACACCATGCCTTCGGCCCACATCGCCAATTGGCGCAACTCCTGAACCTTGGCGTGGGTGTCGGGCGTTGAATCCACCAGCGGCAAGCCGTGCGGATTGAAGGTTCGCGTTTCAGCGCCCATCGCGTGCAACAGACGCGCGGCCTCCTCTGCGAGCAAGCGGCTGAACGAGCGTTCGCGTAGCGAGCCGTAAAGCAGGAGGATTCGCGGCGCGTGGCTGGACGGTGCGTAGTTTTGCAGTGCCGATTGCGTGGGAACGACGAACAGTTCGCGCGTCACGTTGGGTAAATCGGACGGCGAATTCGTGGCGTCAGTCACAGAGACAGTCATCGCTTTGCAATAATTTAATGATTCAATCATAATCGAATCATGGAACCAAATATTCTTACCGACCCGACTGAAAAGCTCACAGAAGATCTCGCCGTGCGCTCGCTGGCCGCGATTGCGCAGTCGCATCGATTGCGCGTGTTTCGCGCCCTGGTGGTGGCGGGCGAGAGCGGGCTGACGCCGGGCGCGCTGGCCGAGCAGTTGAGCGTGGCCCCGAGTTCGCTGTCGTTTCATTTGAAAGAGCTGACGTACTCCGGCCTCGCCAGCAGTGAAGCGCGCGGTCGCAACCTGATTTATCGCGCCAATTTTGCGCAAATGAGTGGACTGCTGGCGTATCTGACGCAGCACTGTTGTCAGGGTGCGGCGTGTGCGGTCGCGGCAGAGGGTTGTATTGCGTGTTGATTTGCCCTGTAGGAGCGGCTTGCCGCGGCCCAACGTGGCAGGCATTTGATCGTGGTCGCGGCAAGCCGCTCCTACAAGAGCCGTTATGACGAGAACCTAATCATGCCCAATCCACCCCTCAACATCCTCTTCCTCTGCACCCACAATTCCGCGCGCAGCATCCTTTCTGAAGCGCTTTTAAACGCTATGGGCGGCGAAAAATTCAGGGCGTTTTCTGCCGGCAGCAGTCCGCGTGAGAATCAGCAGCCCAATCCGTTCGCGTTGAAGGCACTGCAAAGCGCGGGCATCAGCATTGATGGGTTAAGCAGCAAAAGCTGGGACGTGTTCGCCACGCCCGACGCGCCGAAGATGGATCTGGTCATCACCGTCTGCGACAACGCGGCGGGAGAGGTGTGCCCATTCTGGCCAGGGCATCCGGCCACCGCGCACTGGGGTTACGCCGATCCGTCAGAAGTCACAGGCACGGATGAAGAGCGCCTCGCCGCATTCCGCCAAACCATGCTGACGATAGAGCAGCGACTGCGACTGCTGGTCAGTCTGCCACTCGCCGGGATCAACACGTTGATGCTGCAAAACGAGGCGCGCAACTTGTCGAAGCCATGACTGCGGTGCACGAAACCGACGCGCACGCCGAACCGAGCCTCGGGCAAAAGCTGTTCGCCGAATTTGCTGGCACCGCCATGCTGCTGTGTACCGTCATCGGCTCGGGCATCATGGCCGAAAAATTGAGCGGCGGCAACGTGGCCATCGCGCTGCTGGCCAATACGCTGGCAACGGTGTTCGCGCTGTACGTGTTGATCGAAGCGCTGGGGCCTGTGAGCGGCGCGCACTTTAATCCTGCGGTCACGTTGATGGTGGAGTTTCGGCGTAGATTCGGGGGCGGACTGGTCGGCGGCAACCCGTCAGTTACGGCTGCGCTATTCATCGCCGTTCAATTGCTTGGCGCAGTCGCCGGCGCGTGGCTCGCGCACGCGATGTTCGACCTGCCGATCCTGCAAACCAGCAGCAAAATCCGCGCAGGCTGGGGCCAATGGATCGCCGAGGCGGTCGCCACTGGCGGCCTGATTTTTGTGATCCTGCGCGCACCTGTGGGCAAAGCGAGCGCGATGGTCGCCTGCTACATCGGAGCGGCGTACTGGTTCACGGCGAGCACCTCGTTTGCCAACCCGGCGGCGGTGATGGGCCGCATGCTTTCAGACAGTTTTGCCGGGATTGCGCCGGGCAACGCGGTGGCGTTTGTTTTGGCGCAATGCGCGGGCGGCGCAGCAGGAATACTCGCGGCTGAGCTCATTACGCGACCGGCAACTCACGACAAGTGAATCAACGCAATCGGCCTGGATTCACTCTATAGCTTTTTCCTGAAAGTCTCTCTCCATTGGGACTAGATCGAGAAACTTTGCTTTATCGACTTTCCGCTTTTTGATGCGCCAGCCCCTACGCAGCAGGGGCTGCCGCCAATAGTTGCCATCCCTCAAGGTTGGCGTTGGCCCTATTTGCGACCGCCACTTCTGACCGACCAGAATCGCTGGCCGCGCCAACTGCAATATTGCTGTCACAAAGTCTTGTCACACTACCCTAACTAGAAAAGGGAAGGCGTTCCCTCTCCTCCTCTCCGGGACAAAAAAACTAATCAAGTCTCAGCAGTTCAAGTTCACAAAAGGACATTTCATGCGTTTCACCCAAAAGTACTTCGCCGTCGCCGCTGCTGTTGCAGTGAGCGTTTCGGCTTCATTCGCCGTCTCTGCGCAGCAAATTACCGGCGCCGGCGCGACCTTCCCATTCCCGATCTACGCGAAGTGGGCCGAGGAATACAAAAAAGCCACCAACGTATCGATGAACTATCAGTCCATCGGCTCCGGCGGCGGCATCAAACAGATTCAATCGAAAACGGTTGATTTCGGTGCTTCCGACATGCCTTTGTCGGCCGACGCGCTGGCCAAAGACGGCCTCGTGCAGTTTCCAGCAATCATTGGCGGCGTCGTGCCAGTCACCAACATGGACAGCGTCAAACCGGGCGAGATGAAGCTCACCGGTCCGGTGATCGCCGATATCTATCTCGGCAAGATCAAATCCTGGAACGACAAGGCGATCACCGATTTGAACCCTGGCCTCAAATTAGATGGCCCGATCACGGTGGTACGTCGTTCCGATGGTTCGGGCACAACGTTTTTGTTCGTCGATTACCTGTCAAAAGTCTCTCCTGAGTGGAAGACCAAAGTCGGCGTAGGCACAGCAGTGTCCTGGCCGGAAGGCGTGGGCGGAAAAGGCAACGAAGGCGTCGCGCAATACGTGCAGCGCATCAAGGGCTCGATTGGCTACGTGGAATTCGCGTACGCCAAAAAGAACAAGCTTGACCACATCGCAATGAAGAACAAGGACGGGCAATTTGTACAGCCGGACGATACTAGCTTCAGCGCAGCCGCTGCCGGTGCCGACTGGAAAAATACGGCGGGCATGGGTGTGGTGTTGACCGATCAGCCAGGCGCGAAAAGCTGGCCGATGACGGGCGCTTCGTTCATCCTCATGCACGCTAAGGCCGATAAACCTGCGCAGTCGAAAGAAGCAATTAAATTCTTCGAGTGGGCACTCAAAAATGGCCAGAAGTCGGCGATTGAACTTGAGTACGTGCCATTGCCGCCAGCGACTGTTTCACTGATTCAGGCTGAGTGGAAAAAAATCACTGACGCATCTGGTAAGGCTGTTTTCTAGATTTTTTCGGACACCGCCTTCGCGCAACCGAACTGAATTCAAAACCCGCGATTTCGCGGGTTTTGTTTCTCCAGAATCTCTAACGCTCAATACTCTCAGAAAGCCGGATCATGGATGCCGCTTCAACCCGCAGCTTCGCGCTGCAAGACGCGATCTTTGCGCGCAGCACGCAATTCTTCGCGCTGCTCGTACTCGTAACGCTCCTCGCCATTGTCGGCTCGCTGGTTTACGGCGCGTGGCCGACGATCACGCAGGTCGGGCCCAAATTTCTTGTTGATGACGCATGGGATCCCGTGCGCAGCCTCTTTGGCGGGCTCGCACCGCTGTGGGGCACGATCATCACGGCCACCATTGCGATGGTCATCGCGGTGCCGGTGAGCTTCGGTATCGCGATCTTCTTGACCGAGATGTGTCCTCCTATTTTGAAGCGACCGCTCGGCACTGCGGTCGAATTATTGGCTGCCATTCCGTCGATTATTTACGGCATGTGGGGCCTGTTTGTTTTTGTACCGCTATTTGGCGAATATGTGCAGCCTGCGCTCACCGCCACCGTTGGTAAGCTGCCTGTAATTGGTATCTTGTTTCAGGGTCAACCCATTGGTATTGGCGTGCTCACCGCTGGGATCATCCTGTCGGTGATGGTGATTCCGTTTACTGCGTCAGTCATGCGCGACGTGTTCGAAACGACGCCCGCCATCCTTAAAGAGTCTGCCTACGGCCTCGGTGCGACCACATGGGAAGTGATGTGGAACGTGGTGTTGCCGTACACAAAAACCGGCGTGGTCGGCGGCGTGATGTTGGGCCT
>JBBRVM010000020.1:0-15777 GCA_038246865.1 Burkholderiales bacterium | reverse complement strand
TGTTCCCACACGTCGATCGTCAGCAAAGGCTTCTGGCCCTTGGTAAGCGGCACTTCAGCATTGCCCGTTTTGACGATTTTGAGGGTGCCAGCGTCTGAAACGAGCCACGCCCAGCCGGAGCCGAATTGCGTCATGGCCGCAGCCGAAAAATCCGCCTTGAATTTGTCGTATCCGCCGAGGTCTTTGTCAATCGCCGCTGCCAGCACGCCGGTCGGCTTGCCGCCACCATTGGGCTTCATGCTGTTCCAGTAGAAGGTGTGGTTCCAGACCTGGGCTGCGTTGTTGAACACGCCAGCCATTTCGGCCTTGCCAGCGGACGCGTGGATGATCTGCTCAAGCGACATCGTCGCCAGATCTTTGCCTTCAACCAGCTTGTTCAGGTTGTCGACGTAGGCCTTGTGATGCTTGCCGTAGTGAAACGACAGCGTATTAGCGGAAATCAGCGGCTCCAGCGCGGTATCGGGATACGGCAGTGGCGGGAGGGAGAAGGGTGCACTCATTGTTGTAATCCTTGGTGAATCAAACGGGGACTTAAGTCGGGGCCCGACTAAAAATTGGTCATCCTGAGCAAGGCGAAGGATCCAGTTAAAAAAGTAAGCACGTTCTTCAACGCTAACGCTGCGCAGCCTGATGTTTCGCTTCACTCAACATGACAAATCGCGTCAGAACAAATTAATCACCGTAGAGCTTTTGCATGCGCTCACGGCGCTCTTGCGCCTCAATGGACAGGGTGGCCGTCGGACGCGCGATCAGACGCGCCAGACCAATCGGTTCGCCGGTTTCTTCGCACCAGCCGAAGCTGCCATCGTCGATCATGCGAATGACCTTGTCGACCTTTTTCAGAAGCTTTCGTTCACGGTCGCGAGTGCGTAGTTCGAGCGTGTATTCCTCTTCCTGCGTAGCGCGATCCGACGGGTCCGTTGCCACTTCGGATTCACGCAAATGCTCGCCGGTGTCGGTCGCGTTGTGCAGGATTTGTCCGCGCAGTTCGACCAGTTTTTCGTGGAAGAAAGCGAGCTGCTCTTTGCTCATGTAGTCGGCTTCGGGCTGCTTCAAAATTTCCGCTTCGGTCAGTCCGGCGTATTTTTTGTGGCTGTTCATGGTCAAAACCATCGCGGCCTTGGGCGCAGAGGCGAGCGGCTTTGCGGCGACAGCGGCGGCGCTCGGAGCGGGCGCAACCACCAAAGGGGGAGCCGAGGGCAAGGTGTTGGACTTCGACTTTGTAGAAGGTGCTGCTTTGGCAGCGGGCGCTGCCTTCGCCTTGCTTGTGGATGCCGTAGTTGCCATGTGAGGAGACTCTATCAATTCAATACCGGAAGATGACGTGCCATCAGGTTACCCGCGACGGCGCTCGCTTGTCTGTGCGCAAAGTAACAAAGTACAAAGGCGGACAGGGCGGGGCCGGATTATAGCTACTATGCAATTACAAATTGGCGACCGTCTTGTTTTGCTCGGCGCAACGCGCGCAATAGCCGTAGGCAGCGAGTTCGATCCCCTGCAACTGAATGCCGCCCGGCACCGCCAGTGCAGGCACGGCCACCTCGTCCAGACACATGGTGGTGCCGCACTGCACGCACTGAAAATGGGCGTGGGCATGACCATGCTCCGGGCGGCTAAACGCAAAGCGCATGGCGCGATCAAAGCCCGACAGCCCGCCCACACGGTGTGCCAGCGATTGCTCTACCAGCCATTCCAGCACCCGATAAAGCGTCACCCGGTCAAGATCGGTGTCGGCCAGCTGCGCCTCAATTTCGCCATGAGACAGCGCCCGCTCCGCAGCGATCAGACAGGCGAGCACGTTGCGTCGGGCACCGGTATTGCGACCGCCGCTTTCCTTGACCAGACGACGCGCCAGAGCGAGCGCGCTGGCGGGTGTCGGCAAAAGCGCCACGGGCTCGGCATGCGTGTTTGCATGTCCCGCGTGGTCATGAGCAGATTGAGAGGCCATAATTCAATCCTAGCAGTTTGCAGAAGATATTCGCGTTATGCAAGATAACAGAAGTTTAACTTTGGGGCGACCCGACGATTTTCACCTTCATCTGCGTGACGGCGCGGCGCTTTCTGCCGTAGTCGCGTTTACGGCACGGCAGTTTGGTCGGGCACTGGTGATGCCGAATTTGAAGCCGCCGGTGACGACCGTGGCGATAGCGGTCGGATATCGCGAGCGCATTTTGAAGGCCTGCGGTCCGAACGTAACAACCGCGACGTTTGACCCGTTGATGACGCTCTACCTGACCGACAACACCTCGCCAGATGAAGTTGCTCGCGTTGCCGAGAGCGATTTCGTCCATGCCTTTAAATACTACCCAGCAGGCGCAACGACCAATTCCGATTCCGGCGTTTCGGCGCTGAAAAATGTTTACCCTGTTCTCGACGCCATGCAGCGGCACGGTGTGATCCTGTGTGTTCATGGCGAAGCGACCGACCCAGCGACCGACGTATTCGACCGCGAAGCGATCTTTGTTGAAGGCGCGTTGCAGCAGATCGTGCGCGATTTTCCAGCGCTGAAAATTGTGGTGGAACACATCACGACCCGAGAGGCGGCGGACTTTGTCGCCGCGACTGGCCCGAACATCGCAGCCACCATCACGCCGCAACATCTGCTCTACAACCGCACCTCGATTTTCACCGGCGGCATTCGCCCGCATCTATATTGCCTGCCGATCTTGAAGCGCGAGATTCATCGCATGGCGCTTGTTGATGCGGCAACGTCAGGATCGCCGAAATTCTTTCTCGGCACCGACAGCGCGCCGCACGCCAAAAATGCCAAGGAAGCGTGCTGCGGCGCGGCCGGTTGCTTCACCTCACACGCAGCACTGGAGCTGTATGCCGAGGTCTTCGATGCCGACAACTCGCTCGACAAGCTGGACGATTTCGCCAGTCGCTTCGGCGCAGCGTTCTATGGCCTGCCGCGCAACGTCGGGACGGTCACGCTTAAACGCGAAACATGGACGCCGCCTGATGAATTTGCGTTTGGTAACGAGAAGATTGTTCCGTTGACGGTGGGGCGAACGCTGGGTTGGAAGATGCTTTAGTGCTCGATGCACGGATGCCTCAATGCCCTTGTGGGAGCGGCTTTAGCAGCGAAATTGTTGAAGTTCAGAACATTCGCGGCTAAAGCCGCTGCCACAACAACAATCAACGTCGCGACAACGCCCTGACGCCCACGATCACCCCCAACACCAACAGCACGATCCCGGCAATTTCGGTCAAACTCGGCGCGCGCTGATAAACCAGATACGCGTAGCCGAGCGCCGCCAGCGTCTCAAACACAATCAGCTGCCCGGTCAATGCGGTTGGCGTGTTCTTGCTTGCGATGTTCCACAGCAGCGTCCCGAGCCACGACGCGCTGAAGCCAATCACCCCCATCAAGAACCAGAACTTCATCGGCTGCGGCCCCCACAACGAGGTCGCGAAACGCACGTCACCTGTGGCCTGCAAACAAGCGACCGACGCCGCCAAGCCAATCATTGCCATCGGCAGCGTTGCGAGCCCCTGCGCCGATGCCCACGTCGTCGACGTATGTCCCGGATGCGCCCGCAACCAACGTGCATTCTGAATCGGATACCAGGTCCACGCCGCATTCGCGACCACCGCCAAACCCGCTCCCATGACGTACGCTGTCAGCGCATCTTTCGCATCCAGTCGCGCCAGTTGATCGGCGTTCACGCAGAGCAACCCCAATCCGATCAACACGAGTGATGGCAACAACCGTGCCCACGAAAACTGGCGATCCCCGAGGTTCGAGCACACCGCAATCACCACGGGCAAGGTACCAATAATCAGCGTCGGCAACGGGGCACCGGCAAGCTGGATCGCCGCCGAGAGCGCGAGGTAGTAGATGATGTTGCCGACGAGCGAAAGCTTGATCGCCATCCGCCAGTCCGCTCGCGTCAGACGCCGCAAAGCAACGCGCTGCCACCAGGCGATCGGCAACGTCACCAGGCCGAACGCGAGATAGCGGCCAAAGGTCAATAGCGTCGGCGGATAGTCGGGCAGCAACAGCGGCGCGACGAAGACCAGTCCCCACAGCAACCCGGCGGCGAGCGCGGCGGCGACGCCGATGGTTAATTGTTGTCGTGTCATCCCCACATTGTTTCAGACCCTGTCATCACGCACTGTCATGTTGAGTGAGGCGAAACATCAGGTGGCTCACGAACTTTGCTCACCCAAGCGAAATCGTTTGCCACCCGATCCTTCGCCAGGCTCAGGATGACAAAAATGTATCTTCGCCTCGTAAAATCAAACCAACACAATCGGAAATCTCAAACATGACCATCAAACTCGTAGGTATCGTCGGCGCAGGCACCATGGGCAACGGCATTGCGCAGGCGTGCGCCGTCGTCGGCATTGACGCATTGATTTTGGACGTCAACGCCACCGCGCTCGACAAAGCTGTGGCCACCATTGGCGGGAGCCTGGAGCGCCTGCTTAAAAAGGAAAAAATAAGTGCGGAACAAAAGGCCGCCGCGATGGCGCGAGTGAAAACGACGCAAACGCTCGCCGATCTTGCCGCCTGCGATTATGTGATCGAGGCCGCGACCGAAAACGAAGCGCTCAAGATCAAAATCCTCAAGGATCTCGACGCCGCGCTGAAACCCGAAACCATCATCGCGACCAACACCTCGTCGATCTCCATCACGCAACTCGCCGCCGCAACGAAGCGTCCAGATCGCATCATCGGCATGCATTTTTTCAACCCGGTACCGATGATGGCGCTGGTCGAATTGATTCGTGGTCTGGCCACGAGTGACGCGACGTTAGCCACGGCAAATGAGTTCGCCGTAGCACTCGGAAAAACGCCGATCACCGTAAAAAATTCGCCGGGCTTCGTGGTCAACCGCATCCTGTGCCCGATGATCAATGAAGCGATTTTCTGCCTGCAGGAAGGCCTCGCCACCGCCGAGGACATTGACGCCGGCATGAAGCTCGGCACCAATCAGCCGATTGGCCCGCTCGCGCTCGCCGACATGATTGGCCTCGACATCATGATCGCCGTGATGAATGTGTTTTACGAGGGCTTCAACGATCCGAAATATCGCCCTGCGCCGCTGTTGAAAGAGATGGTGGCCGCTGGGTATTTGGGGCGTAAAACGGGACGCGGTTTTTACACGTATTGTTAGGGTCAGCTAACTAGCACCAAGCTGAAAGAGGATGCTTTGACGTTCGCGCCATCGCAGCAGCAACCACGACAGCGCGACTACGCGCAGCACCTTCGCGAGTACGCACTGCGCATGAACCGGGTGCTCGACTACGTAGACGCGCATCTTGACGCCGCGCTGGAGCTAGCGGTGCTCGCCGACGTGGCGAATTTTTCGTCGTTTCATTTTCATCGCATGTTCGTAGCGTGGATGGGTGAATACGTGCGTCGTCGGCGGCTTGAACAAGGGGCTTGGCTTTTACTGACGCGCCGCGACCTATCCGTTTTGTACATTGCGCTTTCTGTCGGTTTTGCCTCGGGTGAAGCTTTTTCGCGAGCGTTCAAAGAGCGCTTTGGTGCAACGCCGTCAAAGTGGCGCGTGAGCGAAGCCGAAAGGCGCGGTGGCACTCCGTTAAAAAGCAACCCCGATCAGGCGCAAAGCAAGTTAGATCAGGCTTTTATTCGCTGCCAGCGCGACGATACCAACTCCTTTTCATCACTGGAGCGCGTACTCATGATCAAATTGCTTGACCTGCCCGCTCGTCGCATCGCCTACGTCCGCCACATCAGGCGTATGGCGAAAGCGTCGGGCGCTTCTGGGGCACGTTTCATCAGGCCCGCGTTGCGCACGGGCTCGGCGGCAATATGTTCGGCATTGTCCTTGACGACCCAGCCATCGCGCCACCGTTAGCAGCATTTCGTTGAAAACCAATCTACACAGGGGCGGACGGCACAAAAGTGTTAATATCGACTTTTGGCTAAACGTAGGTCTAGCCCCTATGCAGCTGTCGTTTCAGCACAGAGTTTTTGACGGATTGATTCGCCATCACGGTGTCCATTGCATCTCTTCGTTCTTCTCCATCCACTCGTCCTCGAGCGCTGCAATTTTTGCAGCGGTTTCACCGCGCTGGCGCGTTTTGTCGCCGAGCATCGCAGCTGTTTCAGCGCTGTACGCGGCTTCTGAGGCGAGCCACGCGTCGAGCGTGTCGCGCGTTCCGCTCAATCTCGCGATCTCCTTTTCAATCGCATCAACACGTTTTTGCATGGGCTTGCGCGCGTTCGCAAGGCGTTGCCGCTCTTCAGCTTCAGCGCGTTTATCGACCTTGCGCGAAGGCGCTTCAGCCGCAGCTTTGGTGCCCACGGGTTTGGCGCGCTGCTCACGCAACCACACACGGTAATCATCGAGATCACCCTCAAACGTGCGAACCGTTTTGTCCGCCACCAGCCACAGCTCGTCACAGCACGCGCGCAGAATGTGCCGGTCATGCGCGACCACGACGAGCGCGCCTTCATAGTCCTGCAACGCGAGCGTCAGCGCTTGCCGCATCTCGATATCGAGGTGGTTGGTCGGCTCGTCAAGCAGTAACAAATTCGGCCGCTCGTACACAAGCATCGCAAGCACCAGACGTGCTTTTTCACCGCCCGAAAACAGCCCCACTTTTTGACTCACACGATCACCGCGAAAGTCAAAACCACCAAGGAAATTACGCAACTCCTGCTCGCGCGCTCGCGGGTAGCCGCGCTTCTCCATCAACTGCTGATCGAGCTGATCGAGATGCCAAAGACACGACTCGTCCGTGCGCAATTGCTCAAGCTGATGCTGAGCAAAATACGCGACCTTCAAATGCTGACCCTCGATGCGTTCGCCCGCCATCGCCTTCAGTTCACCGGCAATCGCTTTCACCAGCGTCGATTTACCCGCACCGTTCTTACCCAGCAAACCGATGCGCGAATTCGGCAGCAAAGAGAAGTTCACATTCTCCAGAATCGTGGTGGCATTTTCGCCTTCACCGTAGCCGAGTTTCGTGTCCGCAAACTTGAGTAGTTGACGCGGTTCACCCTCAGACTTTTTGAACGCAAACGTGAACGGCGAATCGACGTGCGCGGCAGAGATGCGCTCCAGTTTCTCCAGAGCTTTCACCCGGCTTTGCGCCTGCGCGGCTTTGGTCGCCTTTGCCTTGAAGCGCGTGATGAACGATTCGAGATGTTTGATGGTGCGCTGCTGCTTCTCGAACGCGCCTTGCTGCACCGAGAGCTCCACCGTGCGCTGATCCTCAAACGCGGTGTAATTGCCGGTGTAGAGCTTCAATTTCGCCGCACCCGATGCGGTGGTGTCAAAGAACAAAATCTGATCGGACACGCTGTCGATGAAGTCGCGATCATGGGTGATCACCAGCACCGTGCCCGCATAGCGCGCCAACCAGTCTTCCAGCCACATGACGGCCTCAAGATCGAGGTGGTTGGTCGGCTCATCAAGCAGCAGCAAGTCGCTGCGACACATCAGCGCCTGGGCCAGGTTCAAACGCATGCGCCAACCACCCGAAAACGTCGCCACCGCACGGCCCTGCATCTCCTGCTCAAAACCCAGACCCGCGAGCAGCTCCGAGGCGCGAGCCGAAGCCGCATAACCACCGATGTGCTCGAGATGCGCGTAGTGATGGGCGAGGATTTCGCCGTGTTTCACGACATCTGCGTCGGGATTATCCGTTTCAGCAGCGAGCGCCGCTTCGGTCTCACGCAGTTCAACGTCGCCATCCAGCGCATATTCCAGCGCCGTGCGATCCGAAGGCGGCGTCTCCTGCGCCACATGCGCGATGATCCAGCCGTTGGGCATGGAAATATCGCCGCGTTCGGCGTGCAGCAAGCCTCTCAGCGCAGCAAACAGGGTCGATTTGCCAGCACCGTTAGCGCCGACGATACCAACCTTGCGGCCGGGGTTGATAGTGATATTGGCGCGATCAATGAGTGGCAGGGAGCCGCGGGCGAGAGTGAGGTCAATTAAACGAAGCATGGACGTATTTTGCCGTGGCGACGGCTGGTCGCTCGGGGCTTGGCCCCAGAGCCCCAATTCCCGCCCCCTTCCACCGCCGTCATCCTCGCGAAGCGGGGAGCCAGCTCGTCGTCCACGCGAAGCGCACATCAGTCCCCTCTCCCCTTGCGGGAGAGGGTTAGGGTGAGGGGTTTGGTCGAATGGAGAGTGCCGTATGCCACGAGCTGCTCATGCCGCAGGGCAGTCACTTTTCTTGCTTCGCCAAGAAAAGTAACCAAAAGAAGGCGACCCCGACATTCGCCCCCGGCCTTCGCCGGGGCAGGCTCTGATCCGAGATTTGAAGCGAAAACGTCGCGCGGTCCGAAACTCGCTACGCTCAAACAACGGGCCGCTTGATCAACGTTTTCACGTCAAATCTCGGGAGCGAATGAACGGGGCCCCGTCGGATCAATATTTGATCGCTCCGCGATGAGGATTACGGAAACCCAGATGCCAGCATCAGGGCTACGATTACTGCAAATCCATACCAACCTATGCTGCATGCAAGTAGGGTTCGATATTCTTCATAGTTCGCGCTACGTACTCTTCTTTTTCGCCGACTGGGGCTATGTAATGCATCGCGGTCTTCGCGGCTTCGACGCCCTCAAAGCGAGCGATGATCCAGCAAGCCAGGTATTGTGACGACAAACACCCGCCCGCTGTCGCAACGTTTCCATTGGCGTAGAACGGTTGATTGAGCACGCTAACTCCCGCCTCTTGTACCCACGGTTTCGTCGTTAAATCCGTGCAGGCGGGAACGGCCCCCAGCAAGCCGAGCTTTGCCAGCAGAAACGTGCCCGAGCACTGTGCGCCGATGAGTTGTTTTTGCGGGTCGAGTTTCAGAGACGACATTAACGCGGTATCGTTGGCGATCTCTCGTGTGCGTATGCCGCTGCCGAGTATGACAGCGTCAGCGGTCGCCGCATCGTCAATGCGCGACTGCGCCGCTATGGTCACGCCGTTCATCGAGGTCACGGTCGACGTGGGTGAGCAAATCGTCACCCGCCAGTCGGGTTTCTTGACCCGGTTTAGCAAGACAAGTGCGATCAATGAATCGAGTTCGTTGAACCCTTCAAAAGTCAGGATGGCGACATGCATGTGAATTTCAGCAAGTAAGCAGCAAATAAATCGTAGCCCTAAAACGCGCAAAAAATTTCCATCATGCAATTTCCGAATAGATTTCGATATCCAGTCAAAATCGCGAAGCGATCAAATATTGGTTCGACGGGGTCCCCCAAGATTTGGAGTGAAAACGTCGATGAAGCGGTCCGTTGTTTCGGCGCAACGAGTTTCGGACCGCGCGACGTCTTCGCTTCAAATCTCGGATCAGAGCCTGCCCCGGCGAAGGCCGGGGGCGAAGGCCGGGGTCGCCTTCTTTTGGTTACTTTTCATGGCGAAGCAAGAAAAGTGACGGCCCTGCGGCATGAGCAGCGGGTGGCATACAAACCACCTCATTCCACCTGCCCCTTCGACGGGCTCCGGGCGAACGGCGGGTTGCTCATCGCGTACGAGAAGGAGCGATGCCACCGTCACCCTCTCCCTAACCCTCTTCCCTCAAGGGACAGGGGACTGATCAACAACGAGGCTAGGCCGTGACCGCTCTCGGCGAAATCTTCGCGACGGCTGCGCCAATTGCGCCAATATGACCCGGTGTGGTTCCGCAGCATCCACCCACAATATTCACCAGCCCGCTTTGCGCGAACTCTTTCAGAAACCCCGACGTCATCTCGGGCGTCTCATCGTAGCCAGTCTCCGACAGCGGATTCGGCAACCCTGCGTTGGGATATACGCTGATAAACGTCTCGGGTGCGATCTTCGCAAGCTCTTCGATATGCGGTCGCATAGCGACTGCGCCCAGTGCGCAATTGATGCCAATCGACAGCGGACGCGCATGCTTCACACTTGTCCAGAACGCAGCAACAGTTTGTCCGGATAGCGTACGTCCCGAGGCGTCTGTGATGGTGCCGGAGATCATGAGCGGCGGTGGGTCTCGATCATCCTCAAACACCGTCTGATAGGCGAATAGCGCGGCTTTCGCGTTCAGCGTGTCGAAGATGGTTTCGATGAGCACAAGGTCGATTCCACCCTCAACCAAGCCTTCGAGTTGTTCGACATAGGCAGTGACCAATTCGTCAAACGTGACGTTACGTTTGGACGCATCGTTGACGTCAGGTGAGATGCTGGCGGTGCGATTGGTAGGACCCAGCGCGCCTGCAACAAAGCGCGGCTTATCGGGTGTTTTTTTCGTCCACTCGGCACAGCATTCGCGCGCAAGTTTTGCTGCCTCGCGATTCAAGACTTTAACGATGTGCTCCAGCTTGTAATCCGCCATCGCAATCGAGGTGCCGTTAAATGTGTTGGTCTCGATGATGTCGGCACCGGCCGCCAGATAACCGTTGTGAATCTCGCGGATCACTTCGGGCTTGGTCAGCGCGAGCAGGTCATTGTTGCCCTTCACGTCGCACGAGTGATCACGACACAAATGGCCGCGATAGTCCGTCTCGCCCAGCTTGTATTGCTGAACCATCGTGCCCATACCGCCATCGAGGACGAGGATACGTTGGCGGAGCAGTTCTGCGATGCGATTGCGGCGATTCATGATGGGCGGTTGCAGTGGAGCGGGATACGGATCGCTATTTTCTCACTTTCAAGAATGCCCGTTGCTTGGTCGATTTTGTAGTCGATCCACAGCAAATCGAACGATCTCGACGTGATGCGCCGATCAGGAAGGCGTGCCGGCGTCAGCGGCTGGCGTTGGACTTGTCCAGATCCAATCCCAAACCGCGCAAAAAAGTATCTGTAAATTTCCGGCCGCTTTCAATAATGTTGAAATCAAAATTGTTAAGAAACCAGTCCTGGATCAGACCGCTAAACATCGCGTGCAATCCTCGCGCCGCCATTTCAGCAGACATCGGCATACGTACCGATTGCTGCCGTGCACCCGCGCGAAGGCTTGACTCGACGATGCCTACGAACTTTTGCAGCCCATCTGCTGCCGATCCTTCAGCGACAGCAGTTCTCCGGCGTATTCGACTTTATGCGTGGCAATCTCAAAAACACGACAAGCACGATCATCGCTCACCATCGTCTTCAAAATGGTAGACAACATGTCACGCAATGTAGTCAACGGATCACTGGAATCACTGGCCTGTTGCCGCTCGAGCGTCAATTCCATAGGCAACGTCACACGATCCATCATCGCATCGAACAACGCGGCTTTGTCCTTGAAATGCCAATAGATGGCACCGCGCGACGTTCCAGCCGCTTTAGCTACTTCATGCAGCGAAGCCTGCGACACACCGCGCTCAAGAAACACCAGTTCAGCCGCGTCAATCAGTCAACAGCGAGTCGCGAGCGCCTCTTCCTTAGTCTTTCGGACCATGCCTCTAAAGTCTCCCGTCAAAATTCGTCGTAGCCTCCAAAATTTTGGGCTGCGCCGAACGCATACATTCACGCTTGTATGTACACTACTACGCGACCAATACTCAATTCTTGGCCCGCCCTCACGCACTTCATAGGTGCCGCCGAATGCGCCCGCGCCAGTGACGTCATCGCCGCAAGAATTTCAACAGCTTCCTTTCAATTCCCGGGGAATTTCATGTCTGCTATCCCTCCGCTCAAATCCAGAAGCGCGTCACTCATAATCAGCTCGCTGCTGATGGCGCTGCTCGTCGCCGGGTGCAGCAAAAAGGCGGATGCCCCAGCGGCCGGCGGTGGCGCAGCGGGCGGGCCACCGCCAGCCGAAGTAGGCGTCGTCACCGTTGCCACCCGCGACGTTGGACTCATCACCGAGCTGCCGGGTCGTCTTGAAGCCTCACGCGTCGCACAAGTTCGTGCGCGCGCAGCGGGAATACTTCAGAAACGTCTATTCCGCGAAGGCAGCGACGTTCGCGCCGGTCAGGCGCTGTTCCAGATCGACAGCGCGCCGTATCAGGCAGCGCTGCAAAGCGCGCAGGCGTCCCAGGCTCGTGCAGAGGCAAATTTGTCGCAAGCGACCGCTCAGGCCGAGCGCTTCAAACCGCTGGTTGAAGCCAACGCGATCAGCAAGCAGGATTACGTCAACGCGCAGGCAGCCCAGAAAACAGCACAAGCTGACGTCGCTGTGGCAAAAGCGGCCGTCACCTCTGCCGCAATCACGCTCGGCTACGGCTCGGTGACCGCGCCCATCTCCGGTCGCATCGGACGCGCTTTAGTGACTGAAGGCTCACTGGTGGGTCAGGGCGAAGCGACTCAACTCGCAGTCGTGCAGCAGATTGACCCGATGTATGTGAACTTCACCCAGTCGGCTGGCGAAGTCATGAAACTGCGCAATGCGATGGCAGCAGGACAACTGCAGAAAGCTGCGGGGGCCGACGCCGCTACTGTCAGCATTGTGCTCGAAGACGGATCAACCTATTTGAAACCCGGAAAGCTGCTGTTCTCCGAACTTACGGTCGATGCGACAACCGGCCAAATTACGCTACGAGCCGAAGTGCCGAATCCTTCTGGTCAGCTATTGCCAGGTCTGTACGTACGCGTTCGCCTCGAGCAGGCGCAGGCCAACAACGCGATCACGTTGCCGCAGCAGGCGGTCACGCGCAACAATCAGGGCGACTCGGTGATGGTTGTAAGCACAGACGGAAAAGTCAGCCCTCGACCGGTCAAAGTGACCGCCGCAAAAGACAACCAGTGGGTTGTCCTGTCGGGCCTCAAACCTGGCGAGCAAGTGATGGTCGATGGCTTCCAGAAACTGCGCGGTGCGGCCCCCGTGAAGGCAGTTCCGTGGAGTCCGATCGCAGCGAAACCCGCGACACCTTCGGATAACAAAGCTCCCGCCGCCGCCCCCGATACCAAGGCAGCGACGACCGATACCAAAGCGCCCGCGATGACAGGTGCCGCTGCTCCGGCTGCGAAGCAGTAAGGGGCAGATTCATGGCCAAGTTTTTTATTGACCGACCTATTTTTGCGTGGGTCATCGCACTGTTCATCATTGTGGTGGGCGCGGTCTCAATCACGCAACTGCCGATCTCGCAGTATCCGCCTGTAGCACCGCCCACCATCGTGGTGTCGGCAGCGTATCCCGGCGCGTCGGCGCAAACGCTCGAAGACAGTGTGCTCGCCGTCATCGAACGCGAAATGAATGGTGCGCAAGGCCTTGCGTATATGGAATCGGTGAGTCAGGCGAACGGTACGGGCACTATCAATCTGAGCTTTGAGCCGGGCACCAATGCCGATCTGGCGCAGGTTGACGTGCAGAATCGCTTGTCTCGGGCGACACCGCGACTGCCCTCCGCTGTCGTGCAGCAAGGGGTGCGCGTCGACAAAGCGCGATCAAATTTCCTTGCGTTCACGATTTTGTCTTCTGAAAATCCTGAATACGACGTGATTGCGCTGTCCGACTACGCATCGCGCAACGTGCTGCCGGAGATTCAGCGAATTCCCGGTGTGGGTCAGGCGCAGTTGTTCGGCGCTGAACGCGCCATGCGCATCTGGATTGACCCGGCGAAACTGACCGGTTTCAATCTCAGTTCAGCGGACGTGAATTCCGCCGTACAGACGCAGAACGCACAGATTGCTGGCGGCGCGCTGGGTGACCTTCCGAACTCGCCGGGACAAACCATCTCGGCAACCGTCGTGGTGCCCGGTCAGCTCAGCAACATCGAGCAGTTTGGCAACATCATTTTGCGCGCCAATACCGATGGCTCTACTGTGCGACTGAAAGATGTCGCGCGCATGGAGCTCGGCGCTCAGGCTTACGCCACATCGGCACGACTCAACGGAAAGCCTTCGGCAGGTATCGGCATTCAGCAGGCACCTTCGGGCAACGCGCTCGCGACTGCGAAGGCGATTCGCGTTCGCATGGAAGAACTGTCGCGCTTCTTTCCGAAAGGCGTGACCTACAGCATCCCGTATGACAGTTCGGAGTTTGTGCGAATCTCGATTTCGCAAGTGGCTGAAACACTGGTCGAGGCTATTGTCCTGGTGTTTCTCGTGATGTTTCTGTTCCTGCAGAACTTCCGCTACACCATCATCCCGACCATCGTCGTTCCGGTGGCGCTGCTCGGTACGTTCGGAACGCTGCTCGCGATGGGCTTCTCGATCAACGTGCTCACCATGTTTGGTATGGTGCTGGTAATCGGTATCGTAGTGGACGACGCAATCGTTGTGGTTGAGAACGTCGAGCGCATCATGAGCGAAGAAGGACTATCGCCGCTTGACGCCACGCGCAAGGCGATGGGTCAGATCTCGGGCGCCATCATTGGCGTGACAGTCGTACTGATCTCGGTGTTTGTACCGCTCGCGTTCTTCAGCGGTTCTGTCGGCAATATTTATCGGCAGTTCGCCGCAGTGATGGGTGTGTCGATCGCGTTCTCGGCCTTCATGGCGCTATCACTGACACCAGCGCTTTGTGCAACGTTGCTGAAGCCTGTTGAAGCCGGACATCACCTTGAGAAGCGTGGCTTTTTCGGATGGTTCAATCGCTTCTTCAAGCGTACGGCGCACGGATACGAGAGTGTCGTTTCCCGCTTCCTGCGATGGAGCGGTCGCATGATGATCATTTACGTGGCGGTGATTGTGGCTGCTGGCCTGTTGTACGTCCGCCTGCCGTCTTCATTCCTGCCGAACGAAGATCAGGGCACGATGCTGATCAATATCCAACTACCTCCTGGGGCGACGTTACAGCGCACTCAGGCTGTCATTGAGCAGGTAGAGGCATTCATTCTCAAACAACCCGAAGTGCGCAGCATGGTGGGCGTGATGGGATTCAGTTTCTCCGGACAAGGGCAGAACGCAGGTCTGGCCTTCGTTACGCTCAAGGACTGGAAGGAACGCACGGGACCTGAGAATTCAGCGCAGGCGCTTGCCGGTCGTGCCTTCGGTGCCCTGTCAGGCATTCGCGATGCATTCATCTTCCCGTTAAGTCCACCGCCGATTCCCGAACTCGGTACAGCCTCCGGCTTTACCTTCCGCCTGCAGGATCGTGGAGGCGCTGGCCATGACGCATTGGTCGCCGCACGCAACCAGATGCTGGGCATGGCTGCACAAAGCAAGATTCTTGCGGGTGTGCGACCTGACGGTCTTGAAGATGCGCCGCAACTTCAGGTTGATCTGGATCGCGACAAGGCGAATGCGCTGGGTGTGAATTTCGCCGCCGTCAACAGTGTTATTTCCACCGCATTAGGCTCGGCCTACATCAACGACTTCCCGAACCAGGGCCGCTTGCAGCGCGTGGTCGTGCAGGCCGACGCGCCCGCACGGATGCAGCCCGACGACATCCTCAAGCTCAATGTAATGAACAGTCAGGGCAAGCTGGTGCCATTGTCGGCATTCGCCACCACCCGCTGGATCACCGGCGCCATGCAAACCGTTCGCTACAACGGCTATTCAGCGATGCGTATCTCCGGCGATGCTGCGAAGGGGTTTAGTACGGGTGACGCAATCGCTGAAATGGAGCGTATCGCGGCGCAACTGCCAGCGGGTTTCGGCTTTGAATGGACCGGTCAAACGCGCGAAGAAAAGCTGGCAGGTTCCAAGGCGATCATTCTGTATGCGTTCGCGATTCTGGCGGTGTTTCTCGCGCTTGCCGCGCTTTACGAAAGCTGGTCAATCCCGCTGTCGGTCATTCTGGTGGTGCCGATGGGCGTGCTCGGCGTGATTCTCGGCATTACTTTGCGTGGTCTGTCGAACGACGTTTACTTTCAGGTGGGTCTCATTACGATCATCGGGCTATCTGCGAAAAACGCGATTCTGATCATCGAATTTGCGAAAGATTTGCAGGCGCAGGGCAAGAGCGTCATTGAATCAGCGCTTGCCGCGGCCCATTTGCGTTTTCGACCGATTGTGATGA
>JBBRVM010000019.1:0-15822 GCA_038246865.1 Burkholderiales bacterium | reverse complement strand
GATGCTCGTCTCTTCGCCTGCCGGAATGTGCGCAGGCAGCCACTCAATCAGCGCGTCCATCGCGGGAATCGACTCGGTAACGGATGCGCGGTATTGCTTGCTCCAGCGAGCAATTTGTCGAGTGAGATAGCCCTCGTGCTTGCCGTATTCTGACAATCCCGCTGACGCGAAATCCACCTTGTGCAACGCCGCCATCACGCGATTCATTTCGTCAAAAATCGCAGCGCGCTGCTCGGGCAAGATGCCCGGAAGCTGCGGATCCCACAGCACGCGGCCATCAACAAAATCCATCACGTAAAACGCACGACCAATGACCGATTCGTCCTCGCACAACGTATGCATTTGCGCGACTGGAACGGCACTACACGCAAGCCCACTCATCACGCGAAATTCACGATCAATCGCATGGGCCGAAGGCAACAGTTTCGCAGCGGGGCCGGGCTTTGAGCGCAATACGTAGGCCTTGCCTGGCGTGATGAGTTTGAACGTCGGATTGGATTGCCCGCCCTTGAATTGCTCAACGCTCAGCGAACCGGTGAACCCGTTGATATGCGCATGCAGATACGACTCCAGCGCAGCCATGTCAAAGCGTTGCCGCTCCGCCACCGGCATCGTGCCCGTGAACAATTCAGTTCGATTTAACGTATCCGACACGGTGCTCCTCAAGGCGTAATGATCCGATGCTAGTGCAGACGAATCAAGTGTTCGCTCAATGAGAAAGCACTATTGATCGTATCCGGGGAATCTGCGATCCAGACGACGCAACAACCCGGGCCAGCTAATCATCCCGCCCTTACCTTTGGTTGCCTGCTTCGCCTGAGCCTGCGCCATGTCGATGATGGATTGTGGAACCATCAACAGCTCGCCGCCACCCGCCTGCGCACGAACCTGAATCGTGCAGGTGGCCTCGAAAAAATACATCTGTTGGAAGGCGTCGGCAATCGACGGTGCCACGGTGAGCAAACCATGATTCCGCAGCATCAAAAAATTCTTGTTGCCGAGATCCGCCACCAGTCGCGGCTTCTCGTCGTCCATCAGCGCAACGCCTTCGTAGCCGTGGTAGGCGAGGCTCGCAAGGATAAAAATGGATTGCTGCGAGATCGGCAGTACGCCGCCCTTTTGTGCGCTGACAGCTACGCCGTTCAGGCTGTGCGTATGCAACACACATTGGGCGTTCTCACGCGCCGCATGCACCGCGCTATGAATCACGAAGCCTGCAGGATTGATCGGATGCGGGTTGCCGTCGAGCTTGTTGCCGTGCAGGTCGATTTTTACAAGCGAAGAAGCAGTGATTTCTTCGAACATAAAACCGTAGGGATTGATCAGAAAATTGTGGCCGTCGCCGGGAATTTTCGCGGTGATGTGCGTGAACACGAGATCATCCCAACCCATCATCGCTACCGCGCGGAAGCAGGCGGCGAGATCAACCCGTGTTTGCCATTCTTCGGGAGAAACACTCGCTTTGACCTTGGTTTCGTCCCATTCCAAGCGTGCATTCATTTTGAGCCTCCTCTAGCTTTTCATTGCGTCAATGTGCGCTCGAACGATGTCATCAAAGCTCGCATCAATGGTCATTCCCAATGATTTTCCGCGTTCTGCGGTGAACGCTTGCGGCCATGATGACACGAGCCGATCCACCACGGGATCAAGCTGCCACGATACGCGCGCCGCGACGGACCCGCCTGCGACCCGACGCAAACTCTCCACCATTTCACGAACGGACACAGTGATGCCGGGTACGCTGATGCTGCGCGTGTAAGGCAGCGCACTCGCGGGTGCTTCGTGACCGATGACGATGTTGTCGATCACCCGCGGCGGGCTCAGACACCACATCTTCGCGTCCGGCGAGGCGGGGCAAACGGAGTCCACACCGGCCAGCGGCTCACGAATAATTCCGCTTGCAAAGCTCGACGCCGCCTTATTTGGCTTGCCAGGCCGCACCGTAACGGTGGGTAGCCGCAGTGAGCGCCCGTCAATCATGCCGCGCCGCGACATGTCGGACACCAGCAATTCGCACATCGCTTTTTGTGCGCCGTAGGAGCCTTGCGGCGTCAGAATCTGATCGTCTGGCAACACCGCAGGCAGCGCGCCGCCAAACACCGCGATCGAGCTGGTAAACACAAATTTCGGTGGCGCAGGCAACAGGCGCGTGAGTTCGAGCAGGGTCCGTGTCGAATCCACGTTCACACGCATGCCAATATCGAAGTCTGCTTCGGCCTGACCACTGACGACTGCGGCGAGATGAAAAATGCTGCCTGTGTTGGGTGTTACCGCGCTTGCGAGCACGTTGCGATCCGTGACGTCGCCGATGACTTGAGTCACCCGTTTGTCGCCAAGCCACGGCTCATTCTCGGCCGCGGCGATGTCAACCAACACCAGTTCCGTGATTTCGCTAAGCTGTCCGGCTGTGTCCGTCAGCGAGCCGCGCTCCAGCAATTTGGCCGCGAGCAGCTTTCCGAGAAACCCGGCACCGCCGGTGATGACTACACGCATAAATGCCGCCTTGATTGGGTTGTAGGTGCGGCGCGGGCCGCGAAGATGTCCTGATTCTAGAATCGACCGATGCACACAGTCACCGAACAAATCACAAACGCACTTTCAACCGCTGGGTGGTACGTCGGCGATTCCATTTTTTCTGCCTCGTTGACGAGTGATCTTTCAAGTCAGGGGCTTTCGCTCTCTCGCGCAGGCCACCTTCATGCCGCGCGTGTAGGTCGTGCTGACGGCACGCAACTGAGTGGGCGAAGCCGCAGTGATGAAACCCTCTGGCTCACCGATGCGCCGCACGACGCATACGAGCGCGAAGCGCTGGCGACGGTGAACACGCTGCGGACACATCTGAATGAGTCGCTGTACCTCGGCGCACGGTCGACCGAAATGCATTTTGCGCGCTATGCACCCGGCGCGTTCTACTTCAAGCATCGTGACCGATTTCGCGACAACGACGCCCGTTTGGTGTCGATGGTGTTCTATCTCAATAAAACGTGGGCCGATGACGCCGGCGGTGAGTTGGTGATCTATGACAATGATGCTGATGGGACGCGACTCGCGTGCGTGTCGCCACGCAGCGGCACGATGGTGTGTTTTCTGAGTGATCGCTTTCCGCATGAAGTATTGCCTGCGACGCAAGAGCGGTTTTCGCTTACAGGTTGGTTGTCGCGCGACCGGCCCCAATCCCCGCCTCAATAAAATCGACGCATGAGAGTTCTGATTCAACGCGTCGCGTCAGCCAATGTAGTCGTCAACGAAACGCTCACGGGTGCGATTGAGCAAGGTCTGTTGCTACTCGTCGGCATCACGCACGCGGACAGCGAAGCCACCGAAGACCGCATAGCCGACAAAGTCGTCAAGCTGCGCATCTTCGGTGATGAACAGGGATTGATGAACAAAAGCGTTCTCGATGTGGGTGGGGGCCTTCTTGCCGTCAGCCAGTTCACACTTTACGCGGATGCGAAAAAGGGCAATCGCCCGAGCTATACCGACGCCGCGAGACCCGAGCAGGCGTCCCCCGCGTTTGATCGTTTCGTTGCGAAGCTCGCTGCGCGAATTAGAAAGCCCGTAGCAACCGGAGTATTCGGTGTTGATATGAAGATTTCGCTCATTAATGATGGTCCGGTAACGATCTGGCTGGACTCGGAAACGCTCTGAACGCTATGAACACGATCTGCACCGAACTCGACCACATCGTCGTCGCAGCAAAGACGCTTGATGAAGGCCGGACGTGGGCGCGTGAGACGCTGGGCGTCGACGCGGTTGGCGGCGGCAAACACGACGGTCTGGCGACCCACAACACGCTACTCAAACTCAACGGAAATCGCTATCTCGAAATCATCGCAATTGATCCCGACGCGGGTGCGCCGACGTTTCCGCGCTGGTTCGGGCTTGATACAGCAGAAGTGCGGGAGCTCATCGTGCAAGGACCGCGTCTGGTCGCGTGGGTTGCACGCGCGATCGGCGCAACGAACGCCATTGAGCAACTCGCCGCGTTGCCGCACTACAGCGCGAACATGGTTCGCCCTGCAACGCGTGGCGATTTTCGCTGGCGATTTGCCTTCACGCCAGACGGCGAACGAATTAACGGTGGCGTTTTGCCGCACCTGATTCAGTGGGATTCGCCGGTGCATCCGTGTGAGCGCTTGCCGGAGAGCGGCATGGCATTGATCGCACTGGTGCCTGGTGCGCCGGAGCCGGAGGACACGTCAAAGCTGCTTGAATCATTTGCGTTCTCCGACGAGTCGGTACAGGTGGCTCAAAGTGTGTCGCCGCAGTTGGTGGCAATGCTCAACACACCGCTGGGGCGTGTGGTTCTCGATTAATCTTTGTCGTTGTGGGAGCGGCTTTAGCCGCGATAGACCGTGAAGCAACCAATCGCGGCTGAAGCCGCTCCCACAAGCGAGTAGACTGCCATCAATTCCAGCGCACCCCACGTTATGCTCCCGCCAACTGATTTATCGGCATAAGACCGGGAGACGTGATTGAGAATACTGTCTATCGCCGCAGCAATCGCCTGCCTCAGCGGTGCCGCTCACGGCGACCTCAACATTCTGAGCTCCACCGACGCCGACTGGTGCGATAGCAAGGCGCGCGAGTTCTCGGTACGGACGGGGATCAAGGTCAATCTGGCGCGCAAAGCGACCGGCGAAGTGTTCGCACAACTCAAGGCTGCGGCAGCGAACCCCAAGGCAGATGTCTGGTACGGCGGTACGCATGACCCGCATTTGCAGGCGGCGAACGAAAGTTTGTTGCAACCCTACGTCAGCGCGAACATGAAGGATCAATACGCGTGGTCGGCCGATCTGCTGGAAAAGAGCGGCAATCAGGTCTCAGGCATTTATCGCATTACGCTCGGCTTTGGTTACATCACGGACTTGCTGGCGAAGAAGAAGCTCGTAGCATCGTCATGCTGGAGCGATCTCACCAGGCCGGAATACAGAGGCGAAGTCGAAACCTCGAACCCCTCGACCAGTGGCACGGCCTACACCATCCTCGCTACGCTCGTGCAATTGATGGGCGAGGACAAGGCGTTTGACTACCTGCGCTTGCTTAACAAAAATGTGAACCGCTACACCACGAGCGGCTCTGCGCAGCGGCAAAGCGTGTCGCGCGGCGAGTCGCTGATCGGTGTCACCTTTCTCGATGAATTCATTCCGGAGCAGTACCTGAACGCACCGGTTGAAATCGTCCTGCCCTGCGAAGGCACGGGCTACAGCGTTGGCGCGATGAGTATCGTCAAAGGTGCGCGCAATCTGGACGAAGCGAAGAAGTTCTACGACTGCGCGTTGACCGCCGACGCGCAAACCATTCGCGATCAAACCAAAGTCATCGCCATTCCGTCGAACAGAACTGCCTATGCGCCGGAGCGCGTCAGAGCACTCGAAAAGGCCAAACTCATCAACTACGATTTCGCGAACTACGGATCAAGCGCCGAGCGCAAACGGCTGATTGAAAAGTGGAATCGCGATGTGAAAAACGCGCCGCGCTAACACCAGACCCTACCAGCGCAGTCTGGCGCGATTTTCGCTATCCTTGAAGACTATTTCCTTGTCTCTGTCGCATTTTTTATGGTTTTACCGAAGGTTCCAATGAAGAAATCCCTGTTTAAACTCAGCGCACTGGCCATCAGCGCGTGTCTGTTCGCTGCGCCGTCGTTTGCGCAACAAGTCAACGCGTATTGCTCCACCAATCAATCATGGTGCGAAATGGCGGCGACCGAATTCACCAAAGCCACGGGCCTTAAAGTCGTGCAAACGCATCTGGGCACAGGCGAAGCGCTCGCGCGCCTGAAGGCCGAGTCGGCAAACCCGAAAACTGACATCTGGTGGGGCGGCACCGGCGATCCGTTCCTCGCGGCTGCGGAGCAGGGCCTGCTGGAGCCGTACCGCCCCGCGTACCTCAAAGACCTGTATGACTGGAGCGTGCGTCAGTACGACATGAGCGGCAACGCCGTCGGTGGCATCTATACGAGCTTTCTCGGCCTCGGCTGGAATGAAGACGTGCTTAAAAAATCGAATTTGCCGGTACCGAAGTGCTGGGCCGATCTCGCAGATCCGAAGTACAAGGGGCACGTCGAAATGGCCAACCCCGGCTCGTCGGGTGGCGCTTATACGATCGTCGCGAGCCTCATCCAGATCATGGGCGAAGACAAAGCGTTCGACTACATGAAGCGTGTGCACAAAAACATTACGCAATACACGAAGAGCTCGCAGGCGCAGGCGAAGAACGTGGCGCGCGGCGAGGCAACCATTGGCATTTCGTTCCTGTTCGGTTTTGATGAGGAACGCCTGGCGGGTTTCACGTCGGTGAAATCGGTCACGCCGTGTGAAGGCACAGGCTATGAAGTTGGCGGCATCGCACTGATCAAGGGTTCACGGAACGCTGACAACGCAAAAAAATACTACGACTGGCTCATGGGCCCGGTCGGTCAAAGTATCGGCGCAAAGGCAAACTCATTGCAAAACCCGGCCAACAAAACGTTCAAACAGGACGTCAGAATCCCGACCATGGATGGCGTAAAGCTCATCAACTACGACTTCAAGAAATACGGTGCATCGGCAGAGCGCAAGCGCATTCTGGAGAAGTGGGAAAAGGAAGTAAATTCGCTGCCGCGTTGAGGCGAGCCATCCCTGCGCGGAGTCCTCTGCGCAGTTTCAGCTTTTCCTTGTAAAGACGGCTGCATTGGGGCTATATGCGAAAAACGCAAATAGTCGACTTTTGACGAATTTCGCATCTAGCCCCGGTGCAAGCGTTGTTTCAGCACAAAGACGTACGTCTGAGTTAGTGTGCAGCGCTGGCGCGGCCCGCCTTGTAGGCATTCGGCGCTAGTCGCAATACTTCCGGCTTCACGGGGCGCTCCAGGCGGGCCGCGCCCGCCCTACGAAGGCGGCGCGTTAACTCTTCGGCCGCTTGGCCTCGTCAATATCCATCAAGTGCCAGAAATGCTGGCGAAACGGAAGGCGCTTGTAGTTCATGAGCCACGGTTGCGTAAGTACGTTTTGATAGCGGAAAACGCCGGGTTGCCACACCGAATTTACCGTCGCGAGTTCATTCATTGTTTTGTAGAGCGCCCAGCGCTGCGGCCCGATCGGCAGCGTCTGCGCCTTCTCGTATAGCTCGTCGTACTGTTTGATGTTCATGCGCGCGAAATTCGATTGACCGATGCTTTTGCTGTACAAAAGCTGCAAGAACGAATTACCGTCGGTGCCAGACGAATTCCAGCCAAGACCCCAGAATTGCAATTGACCGGCACGTCCCTGCTTCAGAAGGTCGGGCCACTTTTGATTGTTGTACGCAATCTTGATTCCGATGGAATCGAGCGCTTTTTTCCAGAGCTCGTCATTCTCGCGGTCAGTGGCGCGCGGTGACGAAGATCGCGTGATGACGAGCGGTTTGCCATCAGGCAATTCGCGGAAGCCATCGCCATCGCGATCTTTGTAGCCGAATTTGTCGAGCAGCGCGTTGGCCATCGGCACATCGTACTTGTTCAAATTGGGCTTGTTGGGAATGTGCCCCGTTTGTGTCGGCGGCAGAATTTGATTTGCGGGCGTCGCCTGATTGCGGAACACGATGCGCACGTAGTCATCAATCGGATACGACATGATGATGGCGCGACGCAATGCGATTTTCTCCAGCGTATAGCCGCCAACGACCGGGTCCTCCATATTGAAGTAGTCGAAGGACAGCGCGGGTTCAAGCGCGCGTTGGTGCTTTACGCCTTTATCCGAGAATTCGGGGGACAGTTTGCCGTTGATCACGACGTTTCCGATCAAATCCTGACCTACGAACTCATAGTCCAGTGAGCCCGATTTGAACGTGAGCAGGCGCGGGTTGGCCTCTTCAATGATGCTCACTTCGACATTCCCGATCAGTGGCATGTCTTTGCCCTGATTGGCCGCGATGATGGCTTTGTCCTCGGCCGTTTCACCTTCGGTCAGCGGGTATTTGCGGGCGTAATTCGGGTTCTTGGTCAGGATGACTTTGTTGCCCTTGATCCACTGCTTGATCATGTAGGGTCCGGCGCCTACCGGATTGCTCATGATGCGCCCGCCCGGATCGCGATACGCCTCCACCACTTCGCGTGCCACGGGTGACCAGTTGTACTGCTGCATCAACTCAGTGAGGATGTAGTCCGGTTGCTTGAGCTTCAATTGAACCGTGTATCGATCAAGCGCCTTCAGGCCTTCAATCGGCTTGTCGTAGTCGAATTTGCCGGAAGCCTTGGCTTCTGCCACAAGTTCATTGGCACCGATCAATTTATTGTCGATCTGCCAGAGATTGGGGGAGGCCATCTTCGGGTCCAGCATGCGCTTCCACGAATACACGAGATCGTCGGCCGTTACCTCGCGTTTCTTGCCCTTGAATACCGGATCGTCCGCGTAGAACGCGCCCTTGCGCACACGAATTTTCCAGGTCAGGCCATCTGCTGAAATTTCAGGCATTGCCTCGGCCAGCGCTGGACGCAAGCGCGCGGGGCGAACGTAGTAATCGAACTCGAAGAGATTATCGAAAATCGCGTTGATGACGTGCCCGGAGTACAAATCGTTGGTGGCTGCAGGGTCAAAGCCGGTGACGTCAACAAGAAACGCCACCCGCAGCGTCTTGTTCATATCGGTCGCTTGCGCGGGCAGGGCGAGCGCCACGGTGGCCAGGCACAGAAATAGGATTCGCTTCATACAGACGCGCTTGCAGAAAATTGAAGCGTTTATTATCGCGAAACTTCGAGATCTAGCGAACGCTTCGCTTAAAGTCTCTCCTGCGAAGTAGGGGAGATGTCGGCGAAGACGACAGAGGGGTCACTGCCGCCATGCGACATCCCTGCGGCAACCCCTCCGGCGCTTCGCGCCACCTCCCCTACTTCGCAGGGGAGGCTTTTGGCGGCACTCCGCCGCGCAACGCTTCGTCAATGTCGACGTACTTCCAGGGCGTACGCCAGAACGGATGGCGCTTATAGCCAAGGAGCCACGGCTGCGACACGTCGTTGGCGTAGGTGTGAATACCGAAGTCGAGCACGCTGTTGGCAGCGGCCAGCTCCGATAGCGCCCGATAGATGCGATCTCGCGCTGGCCCCAGCGGCAACGTCGCACCTTCGTCATAGAGTCGGTCGTATTCGGCGAGCTTGAACTTCATATCGTTGATCGCGTTGATGTTGCGCGACACCAGAAGACTTAAAAAACCATCGCTACTGGGGCCACCGGCAATCCAGCTCCAGCCCCACATCTGCAGTTTTCCAGTGCGCGACATTTCGATCAGATCGGGCCATTTTTGGCTGAAAAATTCCACGCGAATGCCAATCGCATCCATGCTTTTCTTCCAGATTTCTTCCTGAATGCGGCCCCGGCTGTCTGTAGTTGAACTGCGCGTGATGTTGAGCGGTTTGCAGCCCGGCGCTTCACGAAAGCCATCGCCGTCGCAATCCTTGTAGCCAAATCGACCCAGCAACGCGTTCGCTAGCGCCGGGTCGTACGGCGGTCGCAGTTTCAGTTTCGGATCATGTCCCGATAGTCCCGGCGGGACGAGCTGTTGCGCCAGTTCCGCTTGCCCTTTGAATACCGATGCAATCTCCCGATCCGTGTCATACGCCAACAAAATCGCGCGTCGCAGCGCGTTCTTTTCCAATGAGTACCCGCCAACGACTGGGTCTTCCATGTTGAAGTAATTGAAGCCAAGCAGCGGTTCAAGCGCCCGCTGATAGTTGATCCCTTTGGCGACAAACTCAGGCTTCAGCGCGTTCTTTTCAAACATACGATCTGTCAAATCGCGTGGCACCTCCAATCGATCCAGCTCACCCTTCTGAAAGGCCAGCACTCGCGGCAGACTTTCTTCGAGCACATTGACGACGATGCGATCCACGAGCGGCGCACGCTTGCCCATCGTAGCCTGCGCGAGCTTCTTGTCCGCGTCCGTCGTCGGCGTCGGCACAAAGTCTTCGCGATAACCCGGATTGCGAATCAGCTCGACCTTCGCCGAGCGCTGCCACCGGCCAAGCATGAATGGGCCGGTGCCGACGGGGTGCTCACGTACCCGATTTCGTTCATCGCGATATTTCTCGATGACCTCGCGCGCGACCGCCGCAAAAGGCGAGGTCGTGAAGTTGTAGACGAACTCGAAGTCTGGCTTGTTGAGTTCGACTCGAAACGTGTAGCGATCCAGCGCGCGCAGTCCGACGATTTCGGCATCGTAGTTAAAGCGGCCCGTTTTCTCGGCGTGCTTGCGCACTGCCTCAGCACCGAGGAGCTTGTTCTCGAAGAGGTAGTAATTCGGCGACGCGACTTTTGGATCGAGCAACCGTTTATACGAATACACGTAATCGGCGGCCACTAGTTCGCGTGGCCTGCCGTTAAAGGCCGCGTCGGGCGTGAAGAAAATGCCCGGCTTGACGCGGAGCGTGTAGGACTTGCCGTCCGGTGAGGATTCAATCAGCTCGGACGTGCGGGAGGTAACTGAGACGGGCCTTGCAAAGTAGTCGTACTGCAACGGCGGTTCCATCATCATCACGATGAGATCGCTTGATGGAATGTCGTCGCTCGCCGCAGGATCGAAGGTGGATTCGGCTGCGGCTACTGAGAGGTTGAGCGTCTTGATTGCCTGCGCCGTGAGTGGCGACAGCCAACCGATAACAGCCAAGGCAATCGCAATTGGCTTTGTCATCCTGAGCACGCTCGAAGGATCAGGTCGCATGCTGCGGTTGTTACGGTTGGCGGCACTGTTGGCATGCCACGTGACGCTTCGCAAAGCTCAGCATGACATCCACAACTACCCCAGAGCTTTTTCGATATCTTTCGCGAGCGAGGCGGGTTCATCCTTAGGCGCAAAGCGCTTCACTTTGCCATCGGGCGTCACTAAAAACTTGGTGAAGTTCCACTTCACACCTTCGCTGCCAAGGAGGCCAGGGGCTGCCTTTTTCAAATGCTCGAACAGCGGTGCCGTGGTATCACCGTTCACGTCCACCTTGGCGAACATCGGGAAATTAACGCCGTAATTCAAATCGCAAAAACTGGCGATTTCAGCCGAATCGCCGGGCTCTTGCCCGCCGAACTGGTTGCATGGAAAGCCCAGCACTTCAAAGCCCTGATCGTGATACTGGTCATGCAATTGTTGTAAGCCCTTGTACTGCGGTGTGAAGCCACATTTGCTCGCGGTGTTGACGATCAGCAAAGTCTTGCCTTCGTATTGCGAAAGCTTCTGTTCTTTGCCGTTGATGTCTTTAGCTGTGAATTCGTAAGCGGTGGTCATGATGTTTTTCCTGTTCTTGTAGGAGCGGCTCTGCCGCGACCTATTTCAAATTTTGCAACCGCTGGTCGCGATAGAATCGCTGTTACAGTGCTGCAAATCCCCGCACTAAATCTTCGCGCAAATCATTTTCATCTTCCAGCCCAATATTAAGCCGGATCAACGCGCCTTTGTGTGGCCAACTCGTTCTCGATTTAGAAAGATCGTAGGTCAGCGCGAGCGATCCAATCCCCCCCCAACTGGCGCCAACCCCAAAAAATTCAAGCGCATCGATAAATCGTGCTGCCGCGTCTTTGTCGTATTGATCGTGCAGGACGAACGAGAACACGCCGGTCGAACCGGTGAAGTCGCGCTTCCACGTATCGTGACCGGGGCACTCAGGCAGCGCAGGATGCAACACAAGCTTCACCGCAGGCTGGGTCTTGAGCCAACGAGCCATGTCGAGCGCAACGCGTTCCGTATGCTTGATGCGCAGCGGCATCGTCGGCAAACCACGCAACACCAGATAAACGTCATCCGGCGCGCAGCACTGCCCGGTTTGTAGCGCCATGTCTTTCACCCGCCGCCAGGTCGCTTCGTCGTTGGTCGTGATCGAGCCCATCACGAGGTCGCTGTGGCCCGCCGGGTACTTGGTGAGTGCGTGAACCGAGATGTCCGCGCCCTTCTCGAATGCGCGCAGATACCAGCCAGCGCTGTAGGTGTTGTCTATCGCGACCAGCGCTCCCCCCACATGCGCCGCGGCAGCAATGGCGGGCAAATCGCTCACTTCCATCGTGATTGAGCCGGGTGTTTCAACCCATACGATTTTGGTATTTGGCTTCATTTGTGCCGCGATTCCCGCGCCGATCAGCGGATCATATTGCTCGACGGTCACGTTCATGCGCTTGAGCAAACCGTTGGCCAGCGTCTTCACCGGGTCGTACACATTCGACGGAATCAGAACGTGATCGCCGGGCTCAACGAATGGCAGGAACGCGAAGGCCACTGCGGCAAGTCCCGACGGGAAAAGCACCGCGTTGAATCCGCCTTCCCATTCGGCAATGCGGTTCTGAAGATCGCGCGTGGTTGGCGTGCCACTGGTGCCGTAGGTGTAGATGGACTCATCAAGTCCTGAGCGATTTTCCCACTTCTCAGTGCTTTCAAACAGGATGGTGGACGCTCGTTCGGTGCCGGTCACGAGCGAGCGAAAACCTTTAGGCACTTCGCGCGATGGATGAATCAGGAGAGTACTGGAGCGTTTCTTGGTCATAGCGTTTGCGATGGTTCTAATCGTGGAAATTATGGGCGGAACAGCGTACGCGCGTGATGATCGAGGTGATCGTTGATAAAGGTGGAGATGAAGTAATATCCGTGATCGTAGCCCGCGTGGCGGCGCATCCGTAATGGCTGTCCGACGTTCGCGCAGGCGGCTTCGAAATGCTCAGGATAAAGCTGCTCTGACAAAAATTTATCCGCAAGTCCCTGATCAATCAGTATGCCATCGGGGTAGGGCGCACCGCTGCATTCAGACATCAGCGCAGAGGCGTCATGCGGTGTCCACTTTCTTGAGTCCGGTCCAAGGTAGCCGCCGAATGCTTTCTGCCCCCATGGGCACATGGTCGGCGCACAGATAGGCGCGAACGCTGACAACGACTGAAACAACTCACGATGCCTGAGCGCCAGCGTGAGCGCACCATGACCGCCCATCGAATGACCAAAAAGTCCAAGACGCTTTTCGTCAATTGGGAGTTGTTCTGCGACAAGCGAGATCAGCTCGGTGGTAAGGTAGGTCTCCATGCGGTAATGCGTCGACCAGGGCGCAACGATTGCGTCGAGGTAAAAACTCGCGGCCAATCCGAAATCCCAGCTGTCGCTCTCACCCGCGATGCCTGCACCACGCGGGCTTGTGTCGGGCGCAATCAGCGCAAGCCCCAACTCCGCTGCACGGCATTGCGCGCCTGCCTTGGTGGCGAATGTTGCTTCGTTGCATGTGAGCCCTGCGAGGTACATCAACGCAGGCACTTTCTCGGAATCATGAGCGAGCGCAGCGGGTGGCAGAAACACAGAGAAACGCATCGGCAAACCGATGACCTGGGATTCGTGTTGATAGAAGCGCTGCACGCCGGAGAAGCAAGTGTGTTCGCTGAGGAGTTGAAGGGTATTCGTCATATCAATGTCGCCAATCGTTTTACCCCCTTTCCCCTTGCGGGAGAGGGGACTACTCCCGACTTAAAACAACACCACCCCACGAATCGACTCCCCGCGTTCCATCAAATCAAAACCCTTGTTAATGTCCTCAAGCGGCATGGTGTGAGTAATCAGATCATCGATACTGATCTTGCCGTCCATGTACCAGTCGACGATTTTCGGAACATCGGTGCGACCCCGTGCGCCGCCAAATGCGGAGCCTTCCCACTTGCGGCCCGTCACGAGTTGGAACGGTCGCGTGCTGATCTCTGCGCCCGCTTCGGCCACGCCAATGATGATGCTGCGGCCCCATCCTTTGTGTGTGCATTCCAGCGCCTGCCGCATGACTTTGGTGTTGCCGATACATTCAAAGCTGTAGTCCGCGCCGCCGTCTGTCAACTGCACAATCGCGTCAACCACGTTCTCGGTGTCTTTCGGGTTGATGAAGTGCGTCATGCCGAATTTGCGCGCCATCGCTTCGCGTGCAGGGTTGATGTCGACACCAATGATCTTGTCCGCACCCACCATCTTCGCGCCCTGAATAACGTTCAGGCCAATGCCGCCAAGACCAAACACGACGACGTTCGCACCCGCCTCTACCTTCGCCGTAAAGATCACCGCGCCGATACCTGTCGTCACGCCACAACCGATGTAGCAGACCTTGTCGAACGGCGCGTCCTTGCGAATTTTCGCGAGTGAAATCTCGGGGGCAACTGTGTAGTTGGAGAAGGTTGACGTCCCCATGTAATGAAAGATCGGCTTGCCATCCAGCGAAAAGCGGCTCGTCGCGTCGGGCATCAAACCTTTGCCCTGCGTGCCACGGATGAGCTGGCATAGATTGGTCTTACGCGAGAGGCAAAACTTGCATTGACGGCATTCCGGGGTGTACAGAGGAATCACGTGATCGCCCTTTTGCAGCGTCGTTACGCCGGGACCAACGTCCACCACAATGCCCGCGCCTTCGTGCCCCAGGATCGCCGGGAATATGCCTTCCGGGTCCGCGCCGGAAAGCGTGTAATAGTCGGTATGGCAAATCCCCGTAGCCTTGATTTCTACGAGTACTTCACCCGCTTTCGGGCCTTCGAGATCAACGGTTTCGATAGTGAGCGGTGCGCCCGATTTCCATGCGACAGCAGCTTTAGTTTTCACAGTAAATACAGCGGAGTTTGAATATCGAATAGTGTAAGCGCGAACGATATGCGCTGCTGACTCGGCCTAGAATCAAACGCACATAGAGCAACTTGCAGTATAGGAGGAGGATTTCATGCGTTGGCTGAAAAATTTGACGTGTTTGGCTGTGGCGAGCGTCGCCGGTACGCAAATCGCGCAGGCCGTTGATGTGCCGCGCGGTGCAGCGCCACCCAAATTAGTTGTCGTGGTGGTGATTGATGGTTTGCCGCAGGAGCAGTTGCTCAAGAGTTATGACCTGCTGGTGCCCAACGGCTTCCGCCGATTGATGGACAAGGGTGCATGGTTCTCCGATGCGCATCAGGCACACGCCTTCACTGTGACTGCTGTTGGCCACGCGGCCATTCTGTCGGGTGCCTATCCCTATCAAACCGGCATCATCGGCAACGACTGGCGGAGCCGCGACGGCAAATACATCTACAACACCGCTGACTCAGCGCACAAGTACCTCGACGGCACACCGACGTCCGAGGATGACGGCGTCAGCCCGAAGAATTTGCAGGTGAGTTTGCTGGGCGACGAGCTGCGTTACGCCACGAACAACGCTGGCCGGATTTTCTCGGTCTCCGGCAAGGATCGTGGCGCGATTTTGATGGCGGGCAAGTCTGGCACGGCCTATATGCTGTCCAAAAAAACGGGTCGTTTCACGAGCACCAGTTACTACATGGACAAGCACCCCTCATGGTGGGAAACCTACTACGAGAAAAAGCCGCAGGACCAATGGTTTCACAAGCGCTGGAATCTGTTGCTCGATGACCCGAAGGCGTATCAACGCGCGCTGCCCGACGGCCAGCCGTGGGCGGCGGTCTACAACAACATGACCTCGAAGATGGGCTATATGTATGGGCTCGGGGAGATCACCGGTGAATGTCAAGATAGTTGTCGCATAAATCATGCGGCTTTTTGTTGAATCGGAATGTCGGCGGCGTGAGCTTTGACGACCGAATCGCGCTCTGGGTTGAGCGTGACGGGGCCGATGGGTTTCCAGTTTCGAGTGTCGCCTGACCAACGTTGCGGGTTGGCTTGTTTTGCTTGCTTGTAGAGCGCATCGCGCGCCGCGAGAATGGCTAAGTCCTCACCGGCATGTCTCTGTTCAGGACTCACATAGTTGATGCCGCTGTGACGGTGCTCGACGTTGTACCAGTGCACGAAGTGCTTCGCCCATGCCCGTGCGGCATCGAGATCAGCAAAGCCTTTGAGCGGAAACTCCGGTCGGTACTTCGCGGTACGAAACAGCGATTC
>JBBRVM010000018.1:0-15858 GCA_038246865.1 Burkholderiales bacterium | reverse complement strand
GATGTGATCAGATTTACCGGCGCGGACGCGCTATCGCAGGCCGTGATCCGCACCGCTCAGCTAGCGCGCGCACGGCAACCTGATGGTCATCATGCCGTCGGGGAACGTTGGCAATGTGCCGTTCTTTTTTCCGCCCTTGTCCTGGGTGATGGCAAAGCGTCCGCGCGAGTTGCATGCGTTGGTGCGCAAAGCCGCAGAGGACACCGGCGCGCTGTACGTCAACCTGTACAAGGAAAAGGCCGAAGACCCGTTTGCCCAGCGGGCCGATGAACTGAACGCTAAAGATGGTTTGCATCCCAGCGATGAGGGTTACCGCGTCTGGTTTTCAGAACTCAACGCGCAGGTGGCTTTTTCAAACCGGCTGTCCGCACGCGAGCGCTGAGACTGGCGCTGCGCCACGGACGTTCACCTGATTAGGTCGGTGACTGGTGAACCGCACGTTCTTTCGTGCCGATTTTTGGTGGGCCCGCTGGCCTCATTTAATCGATATTCATGGGCCGCATCAAGCGCACCTTACCTACAGATTTCCCTTCTTTGGCCCATCGATTACGGCAGCGCCAACCTAAATCCGAGCTTTGCAAGGGCTCTGTAGGGGTTTTGTAGGGTCGCGGTTTTTAACATTCATGACTGACGCGTCTCGCTGTTTAGACGCTTATGTCATTTGCGAAAACCACACCTCACCTCAAAATCGGACCTAGACCTCATGCGAATTTCAAACTTTTTCAACGCAATGAGAGGGAGGGCGAAACGCATCGCCCGCTCGCTCGTGACCGCGGCTTCAGTCGTCGCACTGTCGACGGTAGCGCTGTCAGCGCAAGCGGCCAACATATACGGCCCACCGGGTTTGCAGCCGAATCAAATTGGCGGCGGCGGTAGTGCTGATTCGTGGGCTGCGGTGAGCGCGGATTTCAATAATGATGGCTACACCGACCTCGCGGTCATCAATCGAAACACGGGGGATCTGGCGATCTACACCGCAAACGCCATTGGCACACTCACGCTCTCGCATGACTATGGAATTTTCAACTTCGTGCAACCCAACGCGATTGTTGCGGGTGACGTGAATGGTGATGGCAAGATTGATCTGGTCATCACCGATGATTTAGGCGTTTCGGTGTTGCTCGGCGTGGGCAACGCGACTGCGAGCTTTACCGCCGCCAGCCCTCAGCGCCCCGCGCTGGCCGATTCCAACAGCGGTGTGACCAACCCCCAACTCGCGGATCTCAACCATGACGGAAAATTGGACATCGTGGTCGGCGTGCGCGACCCCGGTAACTTTGGCGGAACTGCCTACTTCGAAGTCCTGCAAGGCATTGTCGGCGGTAAATTCATATTGGTTGGGCAGTATGAAGTGCCCTACAGTGGTGTAAGTGGATTCTCCGGCGGTGGCGAGTCACGGCTGGCCGATATCGACGGCGACGGGGAGCTCGACCTCGTGTTCAAAAACAGCGTCAGTGGTACGGGTGTCTCGTGGATGAAAGGCGTGGGCAACGGCCAATTTTTGCCGCATGCATTGCTGCTGGGCGTAGGCACTGGCGCTGGACTCTTTAATGATCTTCAGGCCGTTGACGTAGATGGCGATGGCAAAGTTGATTTGCTGATGCTCAACCAGTATGGCAATGGCGTGTGGATGGCCAAGGGCAACGGCAACGGCTCGTTTCAGGCAACGAAACACCTGTACACCACTGGGGTTCCATCGGGCAACGGACGCGATATGGGACCCATCATCGTCGCCGACGTGAATGGCGATGGTCGACTGGACATTGTGGCGGATGGCTATGTGCTGCTGCAACAGGCCGATCACAGCTTTGTATTTAATGAGCACATTGGCTATTCGGAGACGCGCATGCTCACAGCGATTGATCTGAACCATGACGGTCGCTCCGATCTCATCACCGCCGGCCCCGGCGCTGGGAAAATCGCCATTTTCGAGACTGTCACTGGCGCGGCTTCGTCGGTGACGTCGACAGGCTCGCCGCAGAGCACGGTGTTTAACACCGCGTTCGGGCAACCCCTGTCGGTCAAGGTGACTGACAGCAGTAACGTTGTCGTGCCAAACGTACAGGTTATTTTTTCTTTATCGACGGTCGGTGGTGTGGCCTCGGCTAACGGGTTTGTTGGCTTGACGAATGCGTCTGGCATCGTCAATTACACGCCGACGGCTAATGGCGGTTTGGGCTGCTATCAGATGAAAGCAACCATCACAGGCTTGAACGTCGTACCACTCTTTAATTTGTGCAATACCGGCGCGAATGATTTGACGGTGACCTCAGGCGACAACCAAACCACACTGGTCGGCACAGCGTTTGGAACGCAGTTACAAGTGAAGTTGACCGATCCGTCAAACAACCCGAAGGCAGGCGTCACGGTTAGTTTTGGCGGGCCGAGCGTACCGTCGCGCGTGGTGCTTTCTGCGCCTACTGCGGTCACCAACGCGAACGGCTTCGCTGCGGTTAACGCAACAGCCACTGGCAAATCTGGGGCTTATAGCGTGAGCGTTACCGCGCCCGGCGCGACACCAACCTCAATCAAGCTCACGAACTCCTCGCCCCCAGGCGCGGCGGCATCCGTCGCTTTTGTGCTACCGACGCCACAATACGCGTATGTCACGCAACCGTTTTCAGATCCCATCACTGCGCGTGTGCTGGATTTTTTCGGCAATCCCATTCAAGGCGCAACGGTTGTTTTTGCCATTACCCCAGATGCCACTACGGGCGCGACGGCAAGCTTCTCCGCACTGACAGCGGTGACCAATGCCTCTGGTGACGCGCAGGTGAGCGCTACGGCCAATGGATTTGTAGGCACTTTCTCGGTGAAAGCAAGCGTTCCAGCCAGTTTGCTGGTGAGCCCCCAAAGTCGTTTGCTCAGAAACGTAGCGGATCTTCCTAAGTTCATGACCTTGGTGAGCGGTACGCCACAAAGCACGCCTGTCAACACGACCTTCGCCCAGAAACTGCGGGTGAAAGTGACTGCGTGGGATAGCAGTGTCACGCCACAGGTACGAGTCTATTTCCTTAGTACCGGCGGGGCTGTGTTGTCTGCCGCAAGCGCGCTGGCGGATGCAACAGGCATAGCAGAAGTCACAGCCACCGCGGACGCAACGGTGGGTTCGTATCAAGTTGGTGCCATTGTGTATAACACAGTGCTTGAGCAGCCGATTACGCAGACCTTCAACCTGACCAACACGGCCGCTGCCGCACTCCCGGTGCTCGCGGTAGCCAACGCGAGTATCGTCGAGGGCAACGCAGGCACAAAGGTGCTCAATTTCCCGGTCACGCTCGCTGCGGCTTCGCCGGTTGATGTGGTAATCACCTATTCGACCACCGACGGCACCGCTACCACCGCCAACAACGACTACGTTGCCGTCATAAATGGCACAGTGACGATTGCCGCCGGGCAGCTCACTGGCAATCTTCCAGTAACGATCAACGGCGACACAACGGTTGAGCCCAACGAAACGTTCGCAGTCTCTATTAGTGACGCAACTAACGCAGTGCTCAGTAATGCAACCGCAATCGGAACCATCTTGAATGATGATGTCGTCGCGCCAGCGTTACCGGTCGTGAGTGTTGGCAACGCCAGCATCGTTGAAGGTAACGTCGGCACGAGCGTACTTAACTTCCCCGTCACGCTGTCGATCGCTGCGCCGGCGGGTGGCGTTACCCTGACTTACTCGACTGCAAACGGCACAGCGACGGCGGGTAGCGATTACGTGGCTGTTGCTGCGGGCAGTGTGACGATTCCCGCGGGCGCTCTCACCGGCAGTCTGCCAGTAACGATCAATGGCGATACGGTGGTGGAGCCTGACGAAACACTTACGGTGGCCATCAACGGCGCGACTAACGCAACACTCGGCACGGACTCAGCGACCGGAACCATCGTCAACGATGACGTGTTGGTGCCGCTCGCCACGGTCGTTCCGGTGCCGGTGAATCATCCGCTGGCGCTGTTTGCTCTGATGTTGGCATTGCTGGGTTTCGCCTGGCGACGTGCAGCGCGTTAACTCTGACAGCGCCCAGCGCTGATCTGTCTGCGTAGGGCAGGGGCTTCCCCTCAGTCCCTGCCCTACGCTCCCTTCACTACATCGAATGCGCCATCGCTTGAAGCGACGTCATTCTGAAGAAGATGAGCTCGACCCGGCCATGCCGTCGACCCAAACTGAACACGACTGACGCTTCAATCAATGTGAAGTGAGTTGGCTTTTGTGTAGGGTCTTTGTAGGGCGCGCGCACCTATTGTTAGGTACGCAATGCATTCACATCAATGCAAACGATCCTGCCCATTCGCTCCTCAATTACAAGGTTCACTATGAAGCTCTCCTCCGCCATCGTCCGCCAATCCTGGAAAAACGTACTGCCAGTTCGTGACGAAGCGGCGGCCATTTTCTTCGCCAGACTGTTTGAACTCGACCCATCGCTAGAGCCGTTTTTCCAGGGAGATATGGCGGAGCATTCCCGAAAGTGGGGGGCCATTGTTAGCGTCGCTGTCGCCAACCTTGAACGACCGATCATCTTGTTGCCGTCGCTCTACACGTTGGGCGCACAGCAGGAAAAGAACGGAATTCAAGATCACCACTACGACATCGTCGGCGGCGCATTACTCGAAACACTTCAGCGCGTACTGGGCGAGGCATATACGCCAGAAGTCAAAGCTGCCTGGGTGGAAGCCTACCGAGTCATCGCGAACGTCATGAAGACCGCGGCGGCGGACTACAGCACTCTGGCCGCATAGGCCAAATCGCTCGTGCTGGCGTGCACATCTTGACCGAATATCTATGGCAACGAATCGCCCGATGTTGCGCTCACCTTTTTAGCCCTCAACAAAATCAGAAAGAACCCGATTCATGAACTCATCCATTTCCCTCGTACAAAACTCATGGCAACAAGTGCTCCCGATCCGCGACGTTGCGGCAGAGTTGTTTTATACCAAATTGTTTGAACTCGATCCTGCGCTCAAATCGCTGTTTAAGGGCAATATGAAAGAGCAAGGCGGCAAATTGATGACGATGATCGGCGTCGCCGTAGCCAATCTGGATCGACCGGGAACGCTCATGCCGGTGCTCAAAGGATTAGGCGCGAGGCACAGCGGTTATGGCGTGAAAGATCACCATTACGACACCGTGGCAGCGGCATTGCTCGACACCTTGCAGCGTGGGCTGGGTGAGGCGTTCACGCCGGAAGTTAAAGCGGCGTGGGTTGATGTGTATGGCGTGCTGGCAGGCACGATGAAAGCGGCTGCAGCGAAGCCCGCTGAACAGTTAGCCGCGTAAATTTCACCTCCTGCGTCACCATGAATCTATCGAACTTTAGCGACTTTGTATTCGACTTCGCATTCGTCAGCCTTGGGCGATTGCGGCGAATCGGGTTCGCCACGCTCTTTGCCATCGGTTTCTTCCCGCACCTTGCGAACGGAACGGGCGTCAAGGCGGGCCCATTCGAGATCGAGTTTCGCTACGAGCGCAAATGGGGTGGCGGACCGAGCATGAACGCACTAGCATCGCACAAGCATGCACGCTACAAGCTTCTGCACAACGAGCGCGCGGTGAGTTTCCGCCCAAATTCAACCAACGGCAGCAAGCGCGAATGGTTTGCCGACGATTTGCTCGAGGCGCATTTTCTGTACTCCAACGGCAAGCCTGTTGTGCTCGTATGCACAGAAACGGGCACTTATCTGGTCAACGACGAGGGCGGTAAACCGGTGGTGCGGCATCTGCACGAATCTCCCGCGACGCGCTTTCAGTTCCTTGACAGCATCGCCGGACAACCGGGCGAACAGCAGGGCCTCGACGCTGGCGCGGATGAAGAAGCGATGGGACGCGATCTCGGCAGGACCGGTACGCTGATGATCTTGCCGGAACTCAACGGCATTCTCGATTTGGGCACGCTTAAATTTCGCACCTACAACGCATTGAAAGCGCACAAGTGGGTGTACAACGACCCAAATTTTGGCGGCTTTGGTTTCGACGAATCGCCGACCGGACAGGCGCGCGTCTGGTGGCCAGACAAGCAGCAGTTCGCGCTGGTGCGCTACGCCTATGCAGGCAAGATCAAGTCGTTTGCCTTTGAATTGGTCGATCTGAAAACCGATTCGGCTTACCTCGTGCCCTTTGAAGTGAACCAGACGAGACTGACCACGCTTGGCGACATTACTCCGGCTTGGATGAACCACTATTTTCAGTGGGGCGGCGAAAAGCTCTCACTCAAAAAGAATCAAAAGCCATTACCGTGGGTCGGCAGTTTGAATGCGGCCCGGTCCGGAAATTTCAACTACAACCTGCAACCCATCACGCCCGAAATGCAGTCAGTGTTGATGAAGTTTTTGGTGGAAAATTTTGCCGCAGTTCTGGATGGTTCAAAGCAAATGTCGCACGTCACGGGCTTGACCATTCAGGGGAAATCGTTCAAGTTGAATTACTACAATAGGAGCAAAACACTGGTGCTCGTACCTGAATTTGGCAGCCCGAACGCGCTCGCGCTGCAAATCGCCGAACAGTTCAATCGCGAGCTTGCGTTGGGCAACCATCAGGCGCTGTTCACGACATTCGGACCCGGCGGCTTTTCGCAGTAATACGATGAAGGACTTTTTCAAAGCCATGAAGATGGTGTTCTCGCTCATCGCGTCGCTGATCGGTCTATTCGCTTGCGAATCCTCGTCGCCATTTCACCAAAAAGACGGCGAGTGGTACTTTGAATCGCACAGGCTGGGTGTGGCCGCCACAACGCCTTTGACGCCGCTTAATGATCGCTTTGCGCGCGTGGGTGATCGAATTTTTTATCGCGAAGACGGGATTCACGGGGCGGACAGCGCGACATTCATTGCTCTGGACGACCATCACGGCAAAGACAAATCGCGCGTCTATTTTGGTGACACCTATCGCGATGGCAAAGAGTTTTTTCTGGTCAAGCGAGTCCGTGTTGGGCCGATTGTTGGGGCCGATGCTGGAAGTTTTCGTTTGCTCAAAGACGGCTATGCGGCGGATGCGGCGCACGCGTACTTCTTGGGCGCGCCGTTCGCGGTGCGCGACGTGGCGAGCTTCGAGGTGCTGGATTTCGGATTCACCCGCGACCGCATTCGTGGATACACCCGGACGGCTGAAATCGCCGATAGCGACGGCGCGAGCTTTGCTGCGGTCGACTTCGAGCACGCGAAGGACGCAACGCATGCGTGGTACACCTATCTCGGCAATGACCCGAAGACCGGACGCATGCGCGGTGCAGCGCGCAGCCTCGTCGGCGTGGACGTTGCGAGTTTCGAGAGCAAAACGGGCGGATACGCGGTAGATGCGAAGCATGTGTATTTCCAGGGTCACTCAATTTCTGCGTCTCCCGCCGGGTTTGAGTGCCTAAGTTTGAGCTACGCGAAGGGCGCAACCGAGGTGTTCTACGACGGCGAGAAAATCCGTGGTGCGAATGCGGCGACATTCACCATGAAGCAACCTGCCACGGATCAGGTGGATGCGACCGACAGTCAGGGCAAATATTTGAATGGAAAGCGGGTTTAAATTTCAATGCGAGCACAGGCAACGCACCAAAGCATTGAGCATCCCGCGATAATGGGGCTCGTTCCAATATGAGTTTCATCACGATGCGTCAGATCGACAGCACCGCGCAATCCATTGATGCGTTGATTCAAACCGGTGCGCTCGATGCGGCGCGCGACTTGTTGCGCGCGGAACTGGGGCCACTGTCAACGTACGTCGGCACTCTGAGGGTGGAGGCCTGGTGCTCGGCGCTGGGCCTTACGCAATTGCTTGAACTGCCCAAGGCGATTGCAGCGGCGCATGGCGTGCGCGAACTGCGCGGCACGGCGGCCATAGCTGAGTTCATGGCGATTGCGCAAACCGCGCGCGCTCAGGGTGATGAGGTGGCTGAGTATCGGGCGCTGGCAGGCGTTTACGCTACAGGCCTTCTGGTGTGGAGCGGCTTTGGCGAGATGCAGCGCGCGTTTCTGCGCATTAATGCACTGCATACGACGCTGCAAAATCGTTTGTCGAAAGACGAGGCCACCGAATGTCTTGCAGGTGTGATGGTTGCGCGCATGTTGTTCGGTGGCGAGACGGCGGAGGCGGCCACGATTGGCGAGACGCTGGTGACCCTTGCGCTCGACGATACGATCAGCAAGACCACGCGACTGCGGGCGGCCACCTTGCTGGCACCGTGGTTTGAGCACGCCCGCGACGGCGCGCGGCTGCACCGCATGGCTGAGGTGTTGCTGCCGTTACTGATTGATCCCGATCTACCGGTCGCAACTCGCCTGATATTCCGCACCTCCATTGCGTTGGCCGATACCTATCTGGGCAATCAACTCGCCACGGCGGCGGCGGACGCCTTTGCGGCGGATCAGTTGATGGCCGATGTCGATTCGTATCAACCGGACGGCGCGCCAGTTCAGTGGTTGCGATTCTTCGTTTATCGCAGCGCGTTCGAGGCGGCGACGCGTTCGGGCGATCAGCCGCGATCCGGCAAGATACTCGATCAACTCGAAGCGCTGGTTGATCCGGCGGAGGCCTCGCAAGTGCTTGCGCTGCACTATCGCCGCAGCACGCGATCATTGCGGTCACGTGAATATTCCGTGTCACTCGCACACTCAAAACGCTGCGTCGAATTAGCGCAGGCGCTTGAGATGCCGCAACCGATCGCGCTGCTTTATGAAAACGGCGTGGCAGCAGCGCTGTTGGGCTTGAATCGCCTGACTGAAGCGCGTGCAATCTACATTGCGATTATTGCCAAATCAATGCCTGGACACCGACTGGGGTACGAGCGCTTGTGCGCGCTGATTGAAGCGACGTCTGCACTAGATCAGCAAAACGGCGATGGTGCCAGTGGCCCGGTCTCGTCTGACTTTTTGCATCAACAGCTAGCAGACTATTTGCGAATTTGCGGTGGGCGCTTGACACCAAATCACGTGCAAATTTTTCCGAAAATTGCGCAAGCTGTGGCCGCTGCAATCTTCGCCGCTGGGCTCGGCACAGCCGCCTTCGCCGACGACGTACGCACTCAGGGCCTGCCACCACCTGATGCACATCCGGTGAGCTGGCCGTGGTTGCTGCGTGTTCGGTTATTCGACGGTTTCAGCATTGAAGGCATTGCCGCTGGTGCGCAGGAGGCGGGCAAAAAGGGTGAGTCAAAGTCCATGCAGATTTTGCAATACCTCGCAGCACATGCGCCGGCTTCCGTGGCAGCGCAGCGGTTGGCGGACGCGCTGTGGCCGGAGGCAGAGGGCGACAAGGCAATGCGCTCGCTCGATGTGGCGCTGACCCGCTTGCGACAAGCGTTGCCGGATGCGGCGCTGCTCGTTCGTCAAGAGGGAAGAATAGGCTTCGATCTGGATCGCGTGTGGTGCGATACTCAGGCGGCGCTGGCGCTCGTGGACGAGTTGCGCAGTTACGTCAGTCCTGGCTGGGCTGCGAAACCTACGACCGACGCACTGATTGCCGATGCTCGCTATGCGCAGACGGCGCTCGCGCTGCTCGATCTCTATCGCGGGCCGCTGCTTCCAGACTCACGCGAGGCCTTTGCCCGTGATCGCTCGGCGTTCTTCCGCTCGCAGGTAGCCGGTGCCGTACAAATCGGTCTGCGCTCCGCGATCCGTCTGCCCGATCAAACGATGTCGGAAGAAATCGTACGCAAAAGCGTTTCGCACGGCCTGCCCGCTGACGTCGTGCGCTCGGTGATCACCGATCTTCAGGCACGCGGCGAGGATACGTCGCGTCGTGCGGCGCAATTGAGTCAGGTTTTTGAATTGGCGCGCGCTTAGTTGTCGGCATATGGCTTTTTTCGTAAAACGACCGCTATGTTGGAGCTAGCGGCTTTAAAACGCCAAAGTCGACTTTAGCAAAATATTCCAATTTGCCGTTGCGCAGTGGCGCTTTCAGCAAAAAGCTTTCGGTTTCTGGGCGGTACAATTTGTGCTTGTTTGACGATTGTGAACTGCCCTCCCTTCATGCGCCGCACCTCGCTGACCCAGTTTCTTGTTGAACAACAGCGCTCGGCGAACGCCATCCAGCCCGAGCTGCGGCTCTTGATCGAAGTCGTCGCACGCGCCTGCAAGGCAATCGCGGTCAACGTTGGCAAAGGCGCGCTGGCGGGCATGCTCGGCAGCGCGGGTACCGAGAACATTCAGGGAGAAGTTCAGAAAAAGCTCGACGTCATCTCAAACGACATCCTGATGGAAGCCAACGAATGGGGCGGTCATCTCGCAGGCATGGCGAGCGAGGAGATGGAGACGATTCACGAGATTCCGAATCGTTACCCGAAGGGCGAATATCTCTTGCTGTTCGATCCGCTTGATGGTTCGTCGAACATTGATGTGAACGTGTCGATTGGCACCATTTTTTCGGTGCTGAAAGCGCCGGAAGCGATGGGCGAGGTCACTGAGAAATCGTTCCTGCTCCCTGGCACCACACAGGTCGCAGCGGGCTACGCGGTCTATGGCCCGACGACGGTTTTCGTGCTGACCGTCGGCACGGGAGTGCACTGCTTCACGCTAGATCGCGAAATGGGCTCGTGGGTGCTCACCCAATCGAACATGACGATCCCGGAGGAGACACAGGAATTCGCGATCAACATGAGCAACATGCGGCACTGGGAACCACCGGTGAAGCGCTATGTCGATGAGCTTTTGCTTGGCAAAACCGGTCCGCGCGGCAAGGATTTCAACATGCGCTGGGTGGCCTCGATGGTGGCCGATGTGCATCGAATCCTGACGCGCGGTGGCGTTTTTTTGTACCCACGCGACGCGCGCGAGCCGGACAAACGGGGCAAACTGCGCCTCATGTACGAGGCCAATCCGATGAGCTTTATCGTCGAGCAGGCGGGCGGCGCTGCAACAAATGGCCATCAACGCATTCTCGATGTGCGCCCCGGTCAACTTCATGAGCGCGTCAGCGTTATTCTTGGAAGCAAGCGCGAAGTTGAATTGGTGACGCGCTATCACACCGAGAAATGAATGGTGAACAGTGACGAGTGAGCAGTGAGTAGTCAAGAGCGCGGGACAAAATCCTCGCACGTTGTAGCCGCATCGACGCCACGCGAAACCGGTGTCGCCGCCTCGTTCACGGGCATCACCCGCGAAGCCATCGAGAACAATCACGCACGCGAGGCGATCAAGAATTCTGCGCTGGCGGGCAAAGTGCTCTGCGATGTGGCGCTCGGTGAATCGCTTGATTGCATGCTGCAGCGATGGGATGGCAAGAGCGATGTTCACGTCTTCGCCTACGGCTCGCTGATCTGGAATCCGTGCATGGAACACAGCGGTCGCATGGCTGCGACCGTGCGCGGTTTTCATCGCCGGTTTTGTCTCTGGAGCAACGTCTATCGCGGCACGCCGGAAAACCCCGGCCTCGTGCTCGCGCTGGATCGTGGCGGCGCCTGTCGCGGCGTCGTGTACCGGCTGCGCGCTGAAGTCGCACGCAAAGAATTGACTCTGTTGTGGCGGCGCGAAATGTTCGGCGGCAGCTACAAGGCGAAATGGCTCAATGCCAAAACTGACAATGGCCCGATCACGGCCATCGGCTTCGTGATGAACCATTCGTCCGACGCCTACGCCGGTCGCCTGTCGGACGAGCAGGTCGTCGAAAAACTCGCTACCTGCTGCGGTCACTATGGATCAGGCGCGGATTATCTCTGCCAGACCGCTGCATCGCTGCGCGCCGGTGGGCTCGATGACCCGCACCTGGATCGCCTGTGCGACCTTCTCTCTGCGCGTGAAGTCGAGTTGCCCTGCGCCGCTCCCGACGTTGCCGGTCAACCCCGCCGCTAAAGCCCGCGTTAGCGTTCAGCCGCCAGTGGCCATTGGCGCAGATTCAGAATGTCGGCGCTAGCGCTCCGCCGAACGCTGTGATACTGTGCCGCCGAACACAATTTTTCAAGAATGCAGGAGCAGAAACATGAGCTTACTAGACGGCGTTTTAGGCGCGGTACTCCGTAGCGGCAACAACAGTAACGGCGGGCAACCTGACGTGATGTCGAGCGTCATTGGCGGGCTTATCCAGCAAGCCGGTGGCGTCGGTGGGCTGCTTGCGATGTTGAGACAAGGCGGACTCGGTCAACAGGCTGATTCCTGGCAAAGCACAGGACAGAACCTGCCCGTTGACGGTGGCGACCTCATGAAAGTGCTCGGCGGCATGATGGGCGGCGCGGGACAACAGCAGGCTTCCGGAGGTGGCATGGGTGGCGGTTTGGGTGGACTGCTCGGCAGTGTCCTCGGTGGGTCAGCATCGGCACAAGGCGACGCGGGTGGCAATCTGGGCGATTTGCTCGCGAAGACCGGCATCGGACAGGATCAGCTCGGCGGGCTGCTGGCCAAAGTGTTGCCCGGCGTACTCGACGGCATGACGCCCGGCGGACAGGCGCCACAAACCCATTCCAACGACATGATGCAAAACGTGCTCGGCAGTGTGCTCAAAAGCGCGGTGGGCGGCAAGGGCGGCGGACTGTTCGGCTAATCACCTTTGTGCATCCCCGACACGTGATGATGTTGGGGCATCGGGGGAGTGAACGGTTATGACAATGTCCTGTCTTAACAAGACGGAATTAGCAAGGGTTCTTCCCCCATGTATTCGTATTCAAAATACTTTTTTCGCGTCGGACTGACGCTCTTCTTCTCGTTTTTGATGGGTAGCTCACTCGTTGATGCGGCGCCGTCAAGCGAGACCACGTCTTCTCCCTCCGCAACCGACCGCGCTAACGATTTCCACATCATTCTGCGCAGCGATTCGGCGGTCGCCGACGATGCGCAAAAGTACCTCACGTTCGGCTGGAATGGCTGGAGCGGGCGCACCATGCGCTGGCGCTACAACGACGCTGGCCGCCCCGCGTCAATCGCAGACAGCGCCTCGGCCGCGGTGGGCCGCATTCAATCCGCAATGGGTCGATGGTCCGCTGTCTGCAATATCCAGTTCGTATACGACGGTACGACCACCAGTGCAGCGAGCCTCGCCAGCAACACGCGCGATGGCACCAATGTCATCGCCTGGGGCGCGCTTTCAGGCAACACCACCGGCATTACGTACGCCGGAGCCAGCGGCTTCACGGGCTCCGCTTTCACGCTGGACGAAGCCGACATGGTGATCAATTCCCAGTTCAACCCGAATCTTGATTCGACACTGTCGCACGAGGTCGGGCATCTGTTGGGACTCAAACATTCCAATGAGGAAGGGGCGGTGATGTCGGGCCCGAATACGGCACCCGATCCATCGACGTCATACACGTCGTTGACGGTGCTACAGGCCGACGACATCGCGGGTTGCCGATCACTCTATGGCGCGGCGACCAGCGCGCCCGCCGCACCTGTGGCCTCCTCATCGGTCGCCGCACTCACCTTCGCCGACACTGCCGTCGGTTCGGTGAGTGGCGAACAAAGCGTCACGCTAACCAATAGCGGCAACGCAACCCTCATAGTCAGCAGCACGATTGTTTCGGGGGGCGATTTCTCGTTGGTTTCCACCACTTGCAACGCGGGCTTGGCGCTGTCACCCGGCGCGTCGTGTGCGGCAACGGCACGCTTCGCACCCACCGCCGCCGGCGCGCGAAGCGGAACCCTGACTATTGCGCACAATGCAACGCCGTCGAGCACGGCGGTGTCGCTGTCCGGAACCGGGCGCGCAGGCACGCTGTCACCCGCCAGGCGCGAAATGATCGAGTATCGGTTTGCGCCACTGGACTACTACTTCATCACCTCGCGCGACGCCGACAAATTAACACTCGACGCGTCGTCGGGCTGGGCTCGCACCGGGGCTTCGTTCCTTGTTTATTCTTCGCAGCAGACAGGCACGCGAAGCATCACCCGGTTCTACTTCGACCGTGTGGCTCGAAGTGCGTCGCGCGGCAGCCATTTCTACACGATGCTCGACAGCGATCTGGTGGCTCTCGCGAACCAGAATCCAGCACAAAGCACGGCACCGGGGTTTGCCCAGAATGAAGGCGTCGACTCCTACGCTTTCCTTCCGGTCGTTGCCGGTGTGGGCGGGTCTTGCGGGAGCGGTTTGCTCCCGGTTTATCGATTGTTTCGCGGCACAGTTCGCTTCCCGGATGACCCGAACCATCGATTCACCACGAGCGTGTCAACCTACAACGCCTTCGTGGCGCAAGGGTGGGATGGTGAAGGCGTCAATTTTTGCGTGCCTGCCAGCTAACATCGTTGCTTCAGCGGAATGTGGCAGTGCGCACATCCGCTTCCGAAACTACAGGGATATGTCTTGAATTTATTTGATGCGACGATCATGGGTATCGTCGAAGGTGCGACCGAGTTTTTGCCGATTTCCAGTACAGGTCATTTGATTGTTGCGGGTTCGCTCTTGGGCGTACATGACGAGCGTGGCAAGGTGTTCGAAATTGCGATCCAGATCGGTGCCATTTTTGCGGTTGTTTGGGCGTATCGCGAACGCTTCTTTTCAGCGCTCGCTAACGTGACACATCGCGGCGACGGGCAACGATTTTTTATTAATCTGTTCATTGCGTTTTTGCCGATTGCGGTACTCGGACTGCTATTTAGCAAGACGATCAAGGCGGTGCTGTTTAACGCGTACGGCGTTGCCGCCGCGTCGATCATTGGCGCGCTCATTATTTTGTGGGTGGAGCGCGACAGCACGCGCGAATTGCGCGAGTCACGCGCGCGAGTTCGTGATGTGGATTCGATGAGCGCGCTGGATGCACTGAAACTTGGGTTCGTGCAATGCTTCGGGCTGTTCCCCGGTATGTCGCGCTCGGGCTCCACTTTGATTGGAGGCATGCTGTTCGGATTGTCACGCCGCACCGCCACCGAGTTCTCGTTTTTTCTGGGTGTGCCAACGCTGGCGACAGCGAGCGTGTATTCACTCTATAAGGAGCGCGCACTGTTGTCCGCCGCCGATATTCCGGCTTTCGCTGTCGGCACCGTGGTGTCGTTCATCGTTGCGCTGGTGGTGATCAAGTGGCTGATCGGCTTCGTCGCCAATCACTCGCTACAGGTGTTTGCCTGGTATCGCATTGCGTTTGGCGTTGCGATTCTCGCGGCAGGGCATTTTGGATGGGTGAATTGGCCGGGCGCTTAACGTCTCTGTGCCCACATCTTTGTAGGAGCGGCTTGCCGCGACCAAAGGCTGCGGCATGCTTACGGTGGGTCGCGGCAAGCCGCTCCTACAAGAGCCTAAAGTCGCAGCAACAGCTTGACTGCGAGTCCTAACAGCGCACACACGAGAATCGTCTCCATCGCGCCGCGCTTGAACTTGACGAACGCGATCAGGGCCGCAACCGCAATCAGCGCCGATAACCAGTCCATCACCCCGTTCAGTCCATTCGGCAAGAACGTATGCTCGGCAAAGAACACGGCGAGCGATGCGATTACCCCGACGACTGCCGCCGTGATGCCGGTGAGCGGCGCGTGAAGCTTCAGCGAACGGCGCGTACTCTCGATAAAAGGCGCGCCCGCAAAAATCATCATGAAACTCGGCAGAAACGTGAAGAACGTCACCACGCTGGCGGCCAGAACGCCGCTCGCCAACGGCGAATTCGCCACCGCGTTCTTCACGCCCCCGAGATAGCCAACAAACGTCAGAATCAGAATCAGCGGACCCGGTGTGGTTTCGCCAAGCGCGAGCCCGTCCATCATTTGCGCGGTAGTGAGCCACTGATATTTTTCGACGGCAGCCTGCGTCACGTAAGGCAACACGGCGTACGCGCCGCCGAATGTTACGAGCGCTGATGAGGTGAAGAACTCCGCCATGTCGGTGAGTGTCTTGTTGCCCATTTGCATGAGCATCGCGTAAACAGTCGCGCCGATCGCGATGAAGATTGCGACCAGCAGCAGCGAATGTCGCCATGAAAAGTGCGCGTGGGCTGGCGTCGGTGTGTTGTCATCAATCACTGCGCGCGCATGCAG
>JBBRVM010000017.1:0-15983 GCA_038246865.1 Burkholderiales bacterium | reverse complement strand
TGATGACTCCAAGGCGACCACGATTATCGCCACGGCTGCTGCGCTTTCCGGCAACACGACACCCACCTGGCTGATCGCAGGTGGCGATGGTAAGGGACAAGCGTTTTCCGCTCTGGGTCGTATCGCATCAAGGTCCTGCAAAGCCGTGCACTTGATCGGTCGCGACGCGCCGATGATTGCGTCTGCACTGCAAGCGAGCGGCGTTCCCCACCGAATTTTTACGACACTTGATGACGCCATCAACGCTGCACTCGATGGCGCAGTAGCGGGTGATCAGGTGTTGTTGTCGCCCGCATGCGCCAGTTGGGACATGTTCCGCAACTACGGGCATCGCGCCGAAGTCTTCGCTGCGGCGACGCGCGAATGGGCGCGCGCTCATGGCCGCACGTTTGTCGGGCGTGCAGGACACGCATCGTGAGTGTCGCAAGCACTACCTCCTCTGTGTCGCAATGGCCAACACGCATGGCCGATTGGTTTCGTCTGCGTACGGGTAACGGTGGGCGTACAACCTCGTCGCGCTCGTCTGCGACCAGCGCTAGCGAATTCGATGTCACGATGCTCTGGGTGATCGCGATGCTGGTCGCGGTCGGCCTGCTGATGGTCTATTCGTCATCGATTGCCAGCGCTAGCGAAAGCAAATTCACTCGGTTTTCACCCACCTATTTTTTCGCCCGCCAGTGCCTGTTCGTACTTATTGGATTGGTGCTTGCGCTGTTCGTATTCGATACATCGGTGCGAACCTGGGAGCGCATTACGCCATACGTCTTTTTTCTCGCCGTAGTACTGGTGATTTTGGTGTTGATCCCCGGCATTGGTCGCGTGGTGAATGGTGCCCGCCGCTGGATTCCGCTCGGGCCGTTCAGCCTGCAACCCTCGGAGCTCATGAAGTTTGCGATGGTGCTCTTCGCCGCTCGCTATGCGGTGACCAAGGTCAACGTGTTGCACGCGGCGCAACCGTTAAAGCAAAGTTTGCTCAAAGGGTTGGGTCCGTTCTTGCTGATTGCCCTTCTGGTCAGCGTGGCACTTTTGCGAGAGCCAGATTTCGGGGCAACGCTTGTCGTGTTGAGTACCGGCTTGCTGATTCTTTTCATGGCAGGACTTGATCATCGTCTGGTTATGCCAGTCGTAGTGCTGGGGCTGATCGCTGCCGTTGCGTTGGTATGGTTGGAGCCCTATCGTCTTGAACGAATCTTCGGGTTTCTCGATCCGTGGAAAGAAGAGTTTGGCAAAGGCTATCAATTGACGCAGTCACTCATGGCGATTGGTCGTGGTGGTCTGTTCGGTCTCGGTTTGGGTGCGGGCGTTTCCAAGCACTACTATCTGCCTGAAGCACACACGGATTTCATACTCGCAGTGACCGCAGAGGAGCTGGGTCTTGTCGGCGTTTGCGTAGTCATCGGCGCATATGCCTGGCTCACGTGGCGAGCGTTTGCTATTGGTCGCGAAGCTCGCCAGCTTGAGCAACCTTTTGCGGCGTTGGTGGCGCAAGGCATCGGTACGCTGTTCGGGATACAGTCACTCATCAACATCGCTGTGAACATGGGATTCGCGCCGACCAAGGGTCTCACACTGCCACTCATGTCTTACGGTGGCAGTGGCATGGTCGCGAGCCTCATCACGCTATCTGTGCTGCTGCGCATCGACTGGGAAAACCGTCGCATTTCGCGAGGGTTCAAGGTATGACGCCACATTTGCTCATGATGGCGGGTGGGACTGGCGGCCATATTTTTCCAGGGCTTGCGGTTGCGCGTGCGTTGCGTGAGCGCGGCTGGCGCGTAACGTGGCTCGGAACCCACAATGGCATGGAACAAACATTGGTGCCGAAGGACTTATTCCCGCTGCACACGGTTGCATTTGAAGGCATCGTTGGGCGGGGGATCAGGCCCAAATTGGCATTGCCGTTTCGCCTGTTTTCGGCGTATTGGCAAGCACGAAAACTCTTGTCCGAGCTACGGCCCGACGTGGTGATGGGCATGGGTGGTTACCCAACAGTGCCCGGCGGTCTCGCAGCATCGAATAAAGGCATTCCGCTGGTGATTCACCAGAGCGACGCCGTCGCTGGACTGGCAAACAAATGTCTCGAGCACTTTGCAAAGCGCGTGCTGGTGGGTTTCGCCACGGCGTTTGCGGATGTCGGCTCGAAGCGCGTTGTCACAGGCAACCCAATTCGCCCTGAGTTCGCGCAGTACGACGATCCTGCGTCACGTTTTGCTGCGCGCACCGGGGCGCTGCGCATGCTGCTCATGGGCGGCAGTCGCGGTGCGGATGCAATCAATAAATTGTTGCCCGCAGCGCTTGCTTTGATTCCTGAAGGCAGACGTCCAATCGTCACGCATCAGACCGGCAAGGGCTCGCGTGACGCAACACTGGCGCTGTACGAAAACGCGCATGTCAATGCAAGCATTGTCGACTTTATCGACGACTCGCCGCGCGCGCTCGCAGAGTGTGACGTGTTCATCGGGCGCAGCGGTGCGAGCACCGTGTCCGAACTGGCCGCTCTTGGTGTCGCCTCGATTCTGATTCCCTATCCGCATCACAAAGATCATCAGCAACTGCACAACGCACAGGTGTTGGTAACCGTCGGCGCGGCGACGGTGTTTGATCAACTGACGTTGACCAAAGAGCAGCTTGCGGCGCACATTCTCACGCTCACACGCGACAGCTGCCTGACGATGGCGAAGGCCGCGCTTGCCGTCGCCAAACCAATGGCGACTTCTGAGATTTGCGATGAAGTTGAGCGGCTCGCCGCGGGCCACAGGGCGACAGCATGAAGTTCCGCCTGCAAAACCTGCACTTCGTCGGCATTGGTGGCATCGGCATGAGCGGCATTGCAGAGGTTTTGCACAATCAGGGTTACATCGTAAGCGGCAGCGACGCTGCGAACTCGCCCGTGCTGGAACGACTCGCGTCGCTTGGCATTCGCGTAGCCGTTGGTCACCATGCCGAAAATCTGGGAACTGCACAGGCGGTCGTTGTTTCTACGGCGGTCAAGGAGACCAACCCGGAAGTAATTGCTGCACGCGCGAACAAATTACCTGTTGTACCGCGTGCACTGATGCTCGCCGAGCTGATGCGCATGCAGCGCGGCATCGCGATTGCCGGTACGCACGGCAAGACGACCACGACGTCGCTGGTGGCGAGCGTTCTAGCCGAAGGCGGTCTCGATCCGACGTTCGTGATAGGCGGTCGACTGCTCGCAGCGGGCTCGAACGCGCGACTCGGCACAGGTGAATTTCTGGTCGCTGAAGCCGACGAATCGGATGCTTCGTTTCTGCATTTGTCACCGACGCTCGCAGTCATTACGAACATCGACGCCGACCACATGGAGACGTACGAGCACAGTCTGGATCGCTTGCATCAAGCGTTCGTGGACTTTGCGCACCGGCTTCCGTTTTATGGGTCGCTTTATGCCTGCATTGACGATGCAGGTGTCGCCAGCATCCTGCCGCGTGTAGTCAAGCCGGTCGTGACTTATGGACTGTCAGCCGATGCTGATATTCGTGCAACGGAAATTGAAGCAAACGGCGCGACCATGCATTTCACGGCTATTCGCGCAGGCCATGTCGACCTGCCAGTCACTGTGCAGGTCGCGGGATTGCACAATGTCAGAAACACGCTGGCTGCAATTGCCATCGCCCAGGATTTGGGAGTAAATGATGAGGCGATTGCACGGGCGCTGAAGAACTTCGGCGGTGTCGGGCGACGCTTCCAGCGCTTTGGCGAAGTCACGCATGGCGATGCGAAATTCGAACTGATTGACGACTACGGCCATCACCCTGTGGAATTGAGAACGACGCTTGCCGCAGCTCGCGCTGCGTTTCCGGGCCGTCGTCTCGTGCTCGCATTTCAGCCGCATCGCTACACGCGAACCCGCGATCTGTTCGAGGATTTCGCAGCAGTGTTGTCCGAGGTTGATGTGCTCTTGCTCGCGGAGGTCTACTCCGCAGGCGAAGCGCCGATTGTCGCGGCTGATGGCAGGGCACTCGCACGGGCAATCCGTCTTCGTGGCCGCGTTGAACCACTTTTCGTTGAAGACATCGCGCGACTACCGGATAGCGTTCTACAAATCGTTCGCGACGGAGACGTAGTGATGACGATGGGCGCAGGCTCAATCGGAACCACAGCGCAAAAGATAGTTCAGGCAAGCAGTGGAGGCGCGCATGTGGTCTGACACACAATCGATCAATCGCTTTGCTGCCATCATCGCCTCCATTGCTATTCTGGCGCTGACCTGGTGCGTGATGTCCTGGGCCAGTAGCAAAAGCTATTTTGCGATTCGGCAGGTCAAGGTGGTCTCGCAATTGGCCGAGGTTGATCCGGGTTTGCTTGAGTCTGCCATCCGCACCGATTTGCGCGGCACGTTCTTCTCGGTGTCGCCGGCGCGTGCTCGTGCGACGCTTAAGAAATTGCCTTGGGTACGTGACGTATCGATCAAGCGCCGTTGGCCATTTGCACTGGACATTGACGTAGCTGAGCATGGGGCTGTCGGGTACTGGGGCGACAACGAACTACTGTCCGATCAGGGCGAAGTATTTCGCGCCGCGTCGAAAGCACCGATGCCGCGATTTGAAGGACCTGTCGCGTCGTCGCAAGACATTCTCAAGCGCTATCGCGAAACCCGGCTTGCTCTGGCTTCGCACGGCCTCGACATCAAGGTATTCGCGATGTCGCCTCGCGGCGCGATCACCGTCACTACAGGTAACGATATGCAACTGGAGTTTGGTCGCGAACACTTTCCCGAGCGTCTCGCTCGTTTCGTAGCGCTGTACAACACATGGCCACAGTCTTATCGCAGCGGCCTGGCGCGTGTTGACCTTCGCTATAAAGCGGCCATCGCGGTCGCACGGAATGGCGCACCTCCCGTTGAAACACAGAAAGGTCGATCGTGAGTGAATTGATCGCCGCGCTCGATATCGGCACCTCGAAGATCGTTGCACTGGTCGCCGAGGTCGATGCACACGGCACCATTAACGTTATCGGCTTTGGCGAACAACCGTCCATTGGCTTACGCAAGGGCATGGTGGTCGATATCGACGCCACGACCAACACGATCAACGCCGCCGTTCGCGAGGCGATGGCGATGGCTAATTGCAAGATCACCAATGTTTACGTCGGCATTGCAGGCGCACACATTCGCAGCCTGAATTCCAGCGGCATGGTCGCGATGAAAGACAGCGAAGTGACGGAGGCTGACATGGAGCGCGTCGTAGAAACTGCGAAGGCCATCGCCATCCCGAACGATCAGGTGGTACTTCATACCTTGCCGCAGGAATACATCATCGATGGGCAGGAGGGTGTGCGCCGCCCGCTCGGCATGAGCGGACGGCGCCTTGAAGTCAAAGTGCACATCGTGACTGGCGCGGTATCGGCTGCAGAGAACATCGAGAAGTGCGTGCGTCGTTGTGGATTGAACGTGCTGGAGTTGGTGTTGCAACCGCTTGCATCCGCTGCTGCCTGTTTGACTAAAGATGAGATGGAGATTGGCGTTGGTCTGGTCGATATCGGTGGCGGCACGACGGATTTCGCGCTCTTCACGGGCGGTGCGATTCGCCACACGGGCGTCATCCCGGTTGCCGGTGACCAGATCACCAATGACATCGCGATGGCGTTGCGGACTCCGAGCAAAGAGGCTGCTGATATCAAGCATCGCTATGCCTGTGCGCTGACGAAACTAGTCGAGCCGGACGAATTAATTGAAGTGCCTAGCGTCGCGGATCGCCCCGCGAAATCAATGGCGCGGCACATGTTGGCAGAAGTCGTTGAGCCACGTGTTGAAGAGCTTTTTCAGCTCGTGCATGAGCAGATCAAACGCTCAGGTTTCGAGCCGTTACTGCGCTCAGGCATTGCGCTCACCGGCGGCAGCAGCATGCTCCCAGGCATGACCGCGCTCGGCGAAGAAGTCTTCCATATGCCGGTGCGCATCGCGGTGCCGGACTATCGCGGCGCGCTGAAGGATGTGCTCGCAGCGCCGAAATATTCGACAGCGATTGGTCTCTTGATGCATGGTCGGGACCAGCAGGCGAAACAGGCAGTAATGCGTCGGCGCGATTCGGCGGCGGCGGGGATGTTTGCGAAGTTACGGGATGCGTTTGGTGTGTAGTTATTTCCAGTTTGTAATTTTTAGTGTTGCCTTGAAGGAGCGGAAACATGTTTGAGATCGTTGATGAAAAAAGAGATGGCGCGGTCATCAAAGTTATTGGCGTCGGGGGGTGCGGCGGTAACGCCGTGGAGCACATGATTCACAAAGGCGTAGCGGGCGTTGAATTTATCGCCGCCAACACCGATGCGCAGGTGCTCGACAAAAATCCGGCACCGAAGCGTATTCCGCTCGGTGCCGAATTGACGCAGGGCCTCGGTGCAGGTGCCAAGCCCGAAGTGGGGCGTGACGCGGCGATGGAATCGAAGCTTGCCGTGCAGGAAGCGATTCGTGGTGCTGACATGCTGTTCATTACCGCCGGAATGGGCGGCGGAACGGGCACTGGCGCTGCACCGATCATCGCGCAGTTAGCGAAGGAAATGGGCATTCTGGTCGTGGCCGTGGTGACCAAGCCATTCCGTTTCGAAATGCAAAAACGTGAGCGCGCAGCGCAGGCTGGCATTGACGAACTGCAACGTCATGTTGACTCGCTGATCGTGGTGCCGAATGAAAAGCTCATTCAGGTACTCGGACGCAATATTTCGTTGCCCGCTGCGTTCGCCGCATCGAATGACGTGCTCCATGGTGCGGTCGCTGGTATCTCGGAAATCATCAACAAGCGCGGCCTCGTTAACCGCGACTTCGCAGACGTTCGCACCATCATGTCGGAACTCGGCATGGCGATGATGGGCACCGCAACCGCCAGCGGCGAAAACCGTGGCAAAGTCGCGGCAATGGCCGCGATCAAGAGCCCGCTGCTGGAGGATGTAGACCTGCAGGGCGCGCGCGGCGTGTTGCTCAACATCACCTCGTCAAGCAATGTGGAATTGGGCGAACTGTACGACGTAACCGACACCGTAGCCGAGTTCGTCTCTGCTGATGCCACAGTGCTCTGGGGCCACGTCATCGACGACGAAATGGGCGACGAAATGCGCGTCACGATGGTTGCCACCGGCCTCGGCGCGAAGAAGAAGATGACTTCGGTCCAGGGCGGTCTCGGCACGGCGCTGCGCACTGAGTTGGTCATTCCTGTGCTTCGTACGGGAACGGATAACCATGTTGTGACGAACGTCGGAAGCGTCGAAACGGTGTCGGCAACGACTGAAGTTGACATCGACACGCCCACCTGGACGCGCCCTCGCGCGACGGGGGGGCGCTCGCTGGAAATCCCGACGTTTTTGCGGAAGCAGGCCGACTAGTCAGTCTGCTCAAGCCGACTAAAAAGTCCGCTAGACGAACGACGCAGCCGCTCCCTGTGCCGTTCGTCGCTGCCTTGCGACAGCGAGCAAACCGTTAGCAACGACGCGCAAAATCTATACTTCGCGCCATGCCTCAACAACACACCCTCGCAAGCGAGGTATCGGCCACTGGCGTCGCGCTGCACTCCGGCGTCCGCGTTCAGATCACGCTTAAAAGCGCACCGCCTGATACCGGAATCATCTTCCGCCGCACCGACCTGAATCCCCCGCAAGATATTCCCGCCAAAGCAGAACTGGTCAAGGAGACGCGGCTCGCTACGACGCTCGTTTTGGGCGAAGCGAAGGTCGCTACGGTCGAGCATTTGCTCGCAGCCTGCGTTGGTTGCGGCGTTGATAACGCTATCGTTGAACTGGATAATCTCGAAGTGCCGATCATGGACGGCTCTTCAGCTCCGTTCGTGTTTTTGATCGAGCAGGCGGGTGTATTGGCGCAGAACGCGCCGCGTCGCTACATCGAAGTGCTCAAGCCCATTCGCGTTGAGATGGGCGACAAGTTCGCCGAGTTGCTGCCGAACCCGCATTTCGACGTGGACTTCACCATCGACTTTTCGCATCCCGCGATTCCCGATGATCAGTGCCACGTCAAGATGAAGCTCGACGACGGAGACTTTTTGTCGCACATCAGCCGCGCACGAACGTTCGGTTTTGCCTATGAAGTTGAGACGCTGCGCTCAATTGGACTGGCGCAGGGCGGCAGCATGGAAAACGCCATCGTGCTCGACGAATACAAAGTGCTGAACCGCGAAGGCCTGCGCTTCGCCGACGAGCTGGCGCGACACAAAGTGCTCGACGCGGTGGGCGATCTCTTTTTGCTCGGCCACAGGGTGCGAGCTAAGTACCACGCGTTCAAATCGGGGCATGAGTTGAACAACAAGCTTTGCCTAGCGTTGTTGGCGCAGCCTGAGGCTTGGCGGTACTCCGTTTAGTTTTTTCGAGGTGAAGACGCAGCCGGTTTTGTAGGAGCGGCTCCGCCGCGACCTCTCGCTGCGCGGTAGGGATCGGTCGCGGTAGCAACACTCCCACAGACGAAAATCGCGAATTTTGGCGATTCACCTTTTCGCCGAAATCCCCATTAAATCTGGGCGTAAACGGATAAAGCGGTCTTAATCGACTTTATGCATAATGATCGTCTATGCCCAATGAGAAAGCCATTTCAGCAAAAAGCTGACCGCCACTTGACCAAGCTTTATTCTCCCAAGTCCGCGCCAGATTCAGCGCCAGCAGGCGCGCCAACATTTCGCTCGCCGTCACCCCCGCGAAACACTCCGCACTGCTGGGCTTCACGAACCCAATTCATTGTCGCGTAAAGCGGGATTACCCAAATATCGCCTTGGGGCTCCAGAAATGAGGTTCATTTCAATTTATGCGTTTGTCATGACTGTGTGCTAGAGTGCGACATCGGGGGTATGTCTTTTGAAGTAATGGAGTGCTTGAATCATGAGCCTTATTCTTTCTTCCGATACTTTTGCGGCAAACCCTTTTGGCCCCTGCGCATTGATGGTCAAACGAATGCTGCTGTTCGTACTGACCTTGGCATTTGGCTGTGCGGCTTGCGCTGCTGCCCCGTACGCTCGTACTGATCAGCCGTTCGTCGACAGCAATGGGCGCACGCGCGTTGTCATTGATTTCCTTCCGGGTGTAGAAAGAACCTACCCGGACGCAGTGAAGCGTGCGCCGCGCACCAAGCAGAACGACGACGGTCAGAAGATTGAATTCTTTCACCGGCCCCAAGTCGAGGCACTGGTGGCCGACTTCGAACAAAGGTACGAGTTTCAACGAACGGGCATGACCAGTTGGGTGGGCAGTAGTGTCACCGCTTTCCTGTCCTCTGATCAAGTCGAGCGGTTGCTGCAAGACCCGTTGGTGAGACAGATATCCGACGACACCCACGTCGAGTTCAGTTCCTTTCCCTATTCGGACAGCACGAGCGGCGGTGAAACGACATCGTGGGGCCATCAGGCGGTCACCGGCAAAACCAAGACCGTCAGCAATTCCCGCAAGATTTACGTCATTGATTCGGGCGTCGCCGACAATGACGACCTGCTCTCGGTCAGTGACCGCGTCAATGTTGCCTGCGGTGTGGGCGGCTGTCATCTGTCCAGCCCCAGCACCTACCCGACCGTCGGCTGTTACGCGCATTCCACGCATGTAGCGGGCATTGCAACAGCCAGCGGCGGTAACAGCAAAGGAACGAAGGGCGTCTATGCGGGTGTGAACGTCGTGTCGGTGGCTGTTCTGTCGCGCAGCGGCTGGTCCATGTGCGGCGACTCTGCGACGATAAGTTCAACAGCCTACGGATACGCGCTGGACTATGCGTATATGGACACGCTCTACGACAATTCGTCCACCCTAGTCAACATCGCCAATATTTCAGCCAACCCTGTGGCGATGTACTACCACGATGCCAATTGGTACAAGGCACAGGAGTTGGTGACACCCAATTCGGTGGAGGTTTACGTGGGCTGTGGTGTCCAGCCCGAATGCACCTATGAGGAATTGCATCAGGACTTTCCGTATGCTGGCGTTTTTATCGCGCAGTCGGCGGGAAACAACGATGGCGACGGGACGTGTTCTAACAATTCTCCTCGGCACTACATGCCCGCTGCCAGCGGCGCGGCCGATCCTTACGACGGCATCATGGTGGTCGGGGCAATCGATCAGTCAGGCGCAACCGTTGATGGCTACTTCTCGGCTACCACGCCATCCGGCCTGACCGGGTTGCCTCAAGGATCAAACTACGGGAACTGCGTCGACATTTGGGCACCCGGTGACGCGATCTATGCGGAATGGGGCGCTTTCAGCGGCGACACCTTGGTGGGTACGACGTACTCCAACATAGCCGCCATCTCTGGCACTTCGATGGCTGCGCCGCATGTAGCTGCTGCGGCAGCATATTACGCAGATTTATATAGCTTGGGCACGCCATCAGCCATCGAGCAGACAATTCGCGCCAACTTAACGACATTAGGCAGCGACCGCAGCAGTACTGCTGTGTACATGGTTCAGCTAAATTGATGCGAATGATTATGTTTTCTTTTTCCGATTGCACAGCGGCTTTAGGGCGATTGTCTCGAAGAGTATGTGAGTTTCTCCTACGCGCTGCGGTTGCGACTTTCGCGGTCGCAACCGCAACCGTAGCGGCACCCACCGCCGATTCTCGCGCGTACTACCTCTTGTTTTCTGTTTCGGAGGAGGTCGTGCGTGCAATGGGGGTGACGTCCCAACGCTCGTTCAAGGACATCACGCCCTGGGTGCGCATGACAGGTGGCGGTGCAACACCTTGTTGTTCCGATGTTTGGGTTAGTGATCGGGGTTTTCGTGCGAACTCGGTCGGTTTTTACTACAACAACGTTGGCAACATCTATTCGAACTTGATGGATTTCTACGGCTATCGCGACGGCACCTGCAATGGTCGTATCAGGACGCCTGTCGCGCCTGTTCTGGGCACGAAACAAACCACCCAAAGCCAGTGGATCGTTGATCCGTACACGTTCTACACGATTAATACTGGCGAACAGTCTTGGTGTAACGAGTTCGCATTCGGCACGCAATGGTTGATTCCAACTACGACCGACGAACTCACATTCGGCCTGCCGACGCGTCGCAAGGCGCTGGACGGCGGCGAATACGATGCGTCGCAGATGGTGCATGTGCGCAACGGACTGCCGTGGTACACCTATTCCTTTGGCTATCACCTCGGTCTGACCGCGATTGAAAGCAACTGGGATGATGCGAATATCGAGCGTGCGGCTGACATAGTGGGCGTCTTCGTCTTGCCTTCGCCGCGACAGAATTTCCAGCTGACGTCCTTGCCACCACCGTGGGTGGAAGACGACGTCGTTGAATACGTCAACCGCGCTGATTTCCCGGCACAGCCGGACGGACAGTTTTTCTACACCGCCGTTGCTAGCGACAAAGCGCTGTTAGACGCCGTGCCAGTCTGGCAGCGCACCGGTAAATCCTTCAAAAGCGGCGGCTACGTCGGTACCTGTCGTTTCTACGGCGGCAAAAACGGCGGGCCGAACACGCACTTCTATACCGCCGACGCGCAGGAATGCGAGGCGCTGAAGAAACTTGATTTTCTCGACTTTGAAGGCTCAAGCTTTACGGTGAACATGCCGATGCCGGGCGCGCCGACCGACGGCATCAAGCCGTGTCCGATTGATAGCAAAGCCTTATTCCGCCTGTATAACAATGCGTCCGAGTCGAACGGTCGCTTTGTATCCAATCATCGCTACACCACGGATCGCGGGGACGTTGCAGCCTTCGCGGCCAAAGGCTGGCGTGACGAAGGTCAGGTGATGTGCGTGCCCATTTAGCGCGCCGAAGCGTTTGGGTTTTCGCCGTGAATGAGTTCATGGCGACGCAAAAGTTTCATCGGAGCTAGCGATGGCTCACCGTTTTGGCCAAACGTTTCAGACTAGTTTGCAGGCGCTCACTCTTGATAAGGTCTGCTGTGGTGCTCAGCTTGCGTTGAGAATCGGGCTGCGGCAGCAGTCGGGGCCGCGCGGCCGACGCACTGTTTGATTGCGTCTTTAGCGAAATTTCGGTAAATTTCAGTCCCTTACGGTCCAGATTCGTGAGCATTTCGGTGCTTAAAAGCCGCGTCAAATGGGCGGCCTCAACGGATGCGACGGTAATACTCAGCGTTGAACCTGAGGCCGACATTGCCAAGACAAAGCGCTTTAGACGCTCGGGCACAGCCTCAATCAACACATCGAATTGACGTGAGCCTTCGCGGGCATGCAGTAACGCGGCGCTCAAGCCGGGAAGACGATCCAGGTATTGGGTCAGCTCTTTTGGGCGCGGATAGAGTGCTTTGCCAGCACCAGAATTGTTGAGGAATCTCACTTGCAAATTATCGTTGTTTCGAGTGACTTTAGAACCAAGAAGTCACTTAACGTAGGTGTGCCGCAGGTCGTTGGCCTTACGTTTGTCGCGCTGCTCGCTCTGGGCTTGACGGCCACACTCGCCAATTACCTCTCGCTTAAGTACGCCGCCACCAGCAATCATCCGCTGATTCGCAGTGTGCTTTTGGCTGATCAGCATGCTGAGGCCAAAGAGCGACAGCAGCAAATTCAGGACAACATCAACAATCTGGCTGTAAAGCTCGGTGAAGTGCAGGCGCACATGCTTCGGCTGGATGGTCTTGGCGAAAAGCTCGCCAAGGTCGCGGGCTTGAAGCCCGCCGAGTTGCCAAGCGCCACCGCCAACAGCGGTCGTGGCGGCGCAGCGACCGCCGGCGCAGCGCTTTCGATTGATGATTTCGCCAAACAGCTGGGCGAATTGAACAAAAACGTCGACGTCAAGGCCGACCAACTCTCCGTACTGGAAGCGCTTTTGGTTGAAGGCAGCGCGCAGCGCAAGTTCCTGCCGACGCTGCCGCCGGTTGAAAACGTTAATTACACCTCGAACTTCGGATACAGGATTGACCCGTTTACCGGCCATCAAACCTTCCACGAAGGCGTGGACTTCGCTGCCGAAACCGGCACCGCAATCAATGCAGCCGCGAGCGGCAAAGTGATTTATGCTGACTACCATCCCGCCTATGGCAAAAGCGTCGAAATTGACCACGGAAACGGCCTCGTCACGCGCTATGCGCATGGCTCCGAACTCCTTGTCAAGGAAGGCGACCTGGTCGTGCGCGGGCAGCGTATTTCACGCGTTGGCTCGACCGGTCGTTCCACCGGTCCGCATCTGCATTTCGAAGTGCGCCTCAACGGCGTCGCACAGAATCCCGGCCGCTTCCTCGCGGTTCGATAGCGCTTCACTTCGTATTCTCAAGCGGCAACCGCTGCTCAGCCTGCGGCAATCGCCGCAGGCTCTAAAATACAAGGTTTGGCCCGCTTCGCCTTCGCAGCATGATTTCGTGCCCACGGAGTCCAGCGGGCTTTGCCATATCCGTAACCTTGGCCACGGTTTTCCCGGAAGCCACATTTTCCGCACCCATTTCGTGCGCAGTTCAAGATCATGATCGACAAATTTCTAAAAACAATATTCGGCAGCCGCAACGACCGCCTGCTCAAACAATTTCGCGGCAATGTGATCAAGATCAACGCGCTTGAGGAGGCGCTGAAAGCGCTTTCCGACGACGAGCTGCGTGGCAAAACCGCCGAGTTCAAAAAACGCGTTGCCGACGGCGAGACGCTGGACGACTTGCTCGTTGAAGCATTCGCGGTGGTACGCGAAGCCAGCCGTCGTGTGCTTGAAATGCGGCACTTTGATGTGCAGTTGATTGGTGGCATGGCGCTGCATGAAGGCAAGATCGCCGAGATGCGCACCGGCGAGGGCAAAACGCTGATGGCGACGTTGCCGATTTACCTGAATGCGCTGTCGGGCAAAGGCGTGCATCTGGTCACGGTGAATGATTATCTGGTGGTGCGCGACGCCGACTGGATGGGCCGCATTTATCGCTTCCTCGGTATGAGCGTCGGCACGGTCACATCGCAACAGGACAACGCGTCGAAAATCGCCGCCTACGCCGCTGACATCACCTACGGCACCAACAACGAATTCGGCTTCGACTACCTGCGCGACAACATGGAATACGCGGTGGCCGATCGTCGTCAGCGCGGACAGAATTTTGCGTTTGTTGACGAGGTCGATTCGATCCTGATCGATGAGGCGCGCACTCCGCTCATCATCTCCGGGCAGGCCGAAGACAACATCGAGATTTATTACAAGATCAACGAGCTGTCGCCGAAACTCGTGCGGCAGGAAAAAGAAGATGCGACCGGTGACTACTGGGTCGATGAGAAAGGGCGTCAAGCCCATCTCTCGGAGCAGGGCCACGAGCACGCCGAGCAATTGCTGGAAGAGATGGGCCTGCTGCCCGCGGGCGCGAGCCTGTACGACGCGGCGAACATTTCGCTGATGCATCATGTGTACGCCACGTTGCGTGCGCATGCTTTGTACAACCGCGACGAGCATTACGTGGTGCAAGACGGCGAAGTCGTCATCGTTGACGAATTTACTGGCCGTCTGATGTCGGGTCGCCGCTGGAGTGATGGCTTGCATCAAGCGGTTGAGGCGAAAGAGGGCGTCCCGATTCAGCGTGAGAACCAGACGCTCGCCTCGATCACGTTCCAGAACTACTTCCGCATGTACGCGAAGTTGGGCGGCATGACCGGAACGGCTGACACCGAGGCCTACGAATTCCAGCAGATTTACAGCCTGGAAACAGTCATCATCCCGACCCATCGCGACATGGTGCGTCGTGATGAAAACGACTTGTTCTTCAAATCATCCGCCGAGAAATATGCAGCCGCCGTGATCGATATTCGCGATTGCTATAACCGGGGCCAGCCGACGCTCGTCGGTACCACGTCGATTGAAAACTCCGAGCTGATCTCGGCGATGCTCACCAAAGAGAAATTGCCGCATCAGGTGTTGAACGCCAAGCAGCATGAGCGTGAGGCGATCATCGTCGCGCTGGCCGGTATGCCCAAAGCGGTGACTATCGCCACTAACATGGCTGGTCGCGGCACTGACATCGTGCTCGGCGGTGCGCTTGAGCCCGAGCTGCGCGCGATTCGCGAAGATGAGTCGCTGTCGCCCGATCAACGCAAGTCCAAAATGGAGGCCACGCAAACTGCGTGGCAAGCGCGGCATGACGAAGTCCTCGCAGCGGGTGGTTTACGCATCGTCGGTACCGAGCGCCATGAGTCACGCCGTATCGACAATCAGCTGCGCGGTCGCGCTGGTCGTCAGGGCGATGCCGGTTCGAGCCGCTTCTTCCTGTCGGCGGAAGACCCGCTGATTCGCATCTTCGGCGGCGACCGCATGAAGAACATCATGACGCGTCTGCGCATCCCGGATGGCGAGCCGATTGAAGCGGGCATCATGTCGCGTCAGATCGAAAAAGCGCAGCTCAAGGTGGAGTCGCGCAACTTCGATATTCGCAAGCAATTGCTTGAGTACGACGACGTAGCGAACGATCAACGAAAGGCTATTTACGAGCAGCGCAATCACCTGTTGGAACATACGAACGTCAGTGACACCGTGCGCGACATGATCGGCGGCTGGGTTGACGATACGGTCAAACTCTACGTACCACCGGAGAGTCAGGAAGAGCAATGGGATCTGCCGGGCCTTGAGGCCGCGATGCACGATGTGCAGGTTCAAGCTCATGTTGCTGAATGGCAAAAGACGCAACCCGATCTGGACGACGCCGACATCCTTGAGCGTTGCAAAAAGGAAGCGCTCGACGCTTACAACGCCAAGCGCGAAGTCGCGGGCGAAGAAGTGTTCAGCCAGTTTGAGCGCAACATTCTGTTGCAGATCATGGACACGCAGTGGCGCGAGCACTTGTCGAACCTGGATCTGCTGCGTCAGGGCATTCATCTGCGCGGCTATGCACAGAAAAATCCCAAGCAGGAATACAAGCGCGAATCGTTCGAGATGTTCGGCGGAATGCTGGACCGTTTCCGTGGCGAGGTGGTGCGTATTTTGATGACGGTGCAAGTGCGTTCTGAGGCCGATGCGCAGGCCGTTGAGCCCGCGCCTGCGATGCAGAACGTGGCGTACAAGCACGCAGGGGTGGATGGTTTGACGGGTGAGGAGACTGTCGCTGCAGCCGATTCGAACGG
>JBBRVM010000016.1:0-16118 GCA_038246865.1 Burkholderiales bacterium | reverse complement strand
TGGTAGCAAGGCTGCCACCATAGAGCCAGATATTGTCTGTCAAGTTCGGCGCACCTAGTGCGACGTTGCCTTTGCCTTCAGGGCCATGGCACGCCGAGCAAATCTGCTTGAACGTTGCTTCACCGCGCGCGGCCGCGGGCGCTGCCGTTGAACGACCGGACAGCGACAGCACGTACTGCGCGGTGTCAGTGATCTGATCGGCTTTCAACACTTCGGCAAAGGCGGGCATCATGCCATTGCGTCCCTCAAGAAGGGTGGTCTTGATGCCCTCCGGTGTGCCCGGATAGAGCCAGTCGTTGTCGACCAGATTAGGGAAGCCTTTTGAGCCGCGCATATCGGTGCCGTGACATTGCGTGCAGTAAGTCTGGAACAATCGCGCGCCAATTTGCAGTGCCCCTTTGTCCACCGAAACCGTTTTCACGTCCTGCTTCATATAAGCATCAAAGATCGGGTCCGTTTCGGCCTTAACCTGCTTGACTTCGTCGGCATAAAGCGTTGACGTACTCCAGCCTAGAAGTCCTGGGACGACAATCAGGCCGGGATACAGAACGAGATAGCCAAACGAAAATACGATCGTGATGTAAAACAGGTTTGACCACCAGCGAGGCAGAGGATTGTCATACTCGCGCAGCCCATCCCATTCGTTTTTCCCGTGCAGCTCAGGCTTGTCGGAAGATACTTTTTTAACGCTGTTGGCGCGCAAAATCCAGACACAAGCCAGCAGGCTGATCACGGTCGCTATCGCGACATACCAACTCCAGCCACTCGAGAGCAGGTCGTTCATTTGCGAACTCCACGATCTGCTGCCAATGCAATCACGTGAGGATCACGATCATCATCAGCGAGCATATCGTTGACCGCTGCATTTGCTTTGGACGCGCTACCTGGGCGCCATGCCCACCAAATAATCCCGATAAATGTTGCGAGCGAAATCACCGTCAACGCACTTCTGATCTCATCCATTGCACTATCCTTTCGACGCTTTGAGCTGAGTACCCAGCCCTTGCAAATAAGCCACCAGTGCATCAAGTTCGGTTTTCCCCTTGATCGCTTCGCCCGATTGGGCAATCTCTTCATCCGAGTAAGGATGGCCCAAAATCTTCAGCACTTTCATTCGCTGCGCCACATCGTTGTCAACCATCGGACGATCCAGAAACGCGTAGCGCGGCATATTTGACTCGGGCACGACATCGCGCGGATTTCCGAGGTGCAGGCGATGCCAGTCGTCGCTGTAGCGCCCGCCAATGCGCGCCAGATCAGGCCCAGTACGCTTGCTGCCCCACAGGAACGGGCGGTCATAAACGAACTCGCCCGCGACCGAATACGGGCCGTAACGCTCGGTTTCGGCGCGGAACGGGCGAATCATCTGTGAGTGGCAATTCGAGCAGCCTTCACGCACGTAAATGTCGCGGCCCATCAGGCGTAACGCGTCGTAAGGTTTGAGGCCGGTGACCGGCTCAATCAGGTTTTTTTGAAAGAACAGCGGCACGATTTCAACCAGACCGCCGATGCTGACAACCAGGATAACCAGTGCAATCAATAGCCCCGTTTTTCGTTCGATGGTGTCGTGAGTGATTTTCATTTTTCTCTTCCTGTGAACCGCTAAGCCGGGACCATCGCGCCGAACGCTGGCGGCGGAACAATCGCCTTGGACACCTTGGCACCACGCACCGTCATGTAAACGTTGTAGGCCATGATGAACATACTGCCGAGGTACAGGGAGCCGCCGAGAAAGCGAATGAGCCAGAACGGATAACTGCTCTTGACCGACTCAACAAAGCTGTAAGTCAGCGTGCCATCCGCGTTCACGGCACGCCACATGAGACCCTGCATGACGCCTGAAATCCACATCGCAGCGATGTAGAGCACGATGGCGAGCGTGGCGATCCAGAAGTGAATTTCGATCAACTTGGTGCTGTACATTTTTTCCTTGCCGACCAGCCGCGGAATCATGTAGTACAGGGCACCGATGGAGACAAACGCGACCCAGCCGAGTGCACCAGAGTGCACATGGCCCACTGTCCAGTCGGTGTAATGAGAAAGGGCGTTAACGGTTTTGATCGCCATCATCGGGCCTTCGAACGTTGACATGCCGTAGAACGAAAGCGATGTCACCAGAAACTTCAGGATCGGGTCATCGCGCAGCTTGTGCCACGCGCCGGACAATGTCATGATGCCGTTGATCATGCCGCCCCACGAAGGTGCCAGCAACACGAGCGAGAAAATCATCCCCAATGATTGCGTCCAGTCCGGCAGAGCCGTGTAGTGCAGGTGATGCGGGCCGGCCCACATGTAGGTGAAGATTAGCGCCCAGAAGTGAACCACCGAAAGTCGATACGAATACACGGGGCGCTCGGCCTGCTTTGGCACGAAGTAATACATGATGCCCAGAAAGCCCGCTGTGAGGAAGAAGCCCACCGCGTTGTGACCGTACCACCACTGAATCATCGCATCCTGTACGCCTGCATAGGCGGAGTACGACTTGGTCATTGAAACGGGGATCGCTGCGCTGTTGACGATGTGCAGGATCGCAACGGTCAGAATGAATGCGCCAAAGAACCAGTTGGCGACATAGATGTGCGACGTCCGACGCTTGGCAAGCGTGCCGAAAAAGACCACGGCGTAGGACACCCATACAACCGCAATCAGGATGTCGATGGGCCACTCAAGCTCGGCGTATTCCTTGGCGCTGGTCATGCCCAGGGGCAATGTGATCGCTGCGAGAACAATCACCAGCTGCCATCCCCAGAAGGTGAAGGCGGCAAGCTTGGGGGCGAATAGTGGCACGTGACAGGTACGCTGCACCACGTAGTATGACGTGGCAAAAAGCGCGCAGCCTCCGAAGGCAAAAACCACGGCGTTGGTGTGCAGTGGTCTGAGCCGACCATAGCTCAGATACTCGCCAAAATTCATTTCTGGCCACACCAGTTGCGAGGCTATTAGCACGCCAACGGTCATTCCGACGATACCCCACAAGATCGTGGCTATCGAGAACTGATAGACCACCTTGTAGTTGTAGGTCTCTTTGTCAGCGCTCAGCGCTTGATTGCTACCCATTGATTTCACCCCGTGAACTGTGTTTGCTCTTGACGTGTCAACGTTAGTGCGTGCGCTACCTTCATTTATTGATACGAATCAACTGGGTTGCAGGAATCGCGGAACTTGGCGACTAAGGACGGTCGTCGTCGTCAATTACGCTACGGCCTTCTTCTTCCAGATTTTCAAATTGACCCGATGTGGTCGACCACCAGAAGGCTGCCCCGATGAGGACTGCAAGCACGAGCGCCAATGGGATCAGGATAAAAAGGGATTCCATTTGATTTCCTAGGCGGTGCGCACGTTGAGGCGCATCACGTTCAGCATTACAACAGCGGAGCTGGCGGCCATGCCAACGCTTGCGACCAGTGGATTGATGAATCCGGCCACGGCGAACGGAATGGCGATTACGTTATAGGTAATGGCCCACGCGAAATTCGATTGCATGACTCGTCGGGCGCGTGTCGCATAGTCGATGCCCTCTGTGATCGTTGAAAGTCGGTCGTTTGTGCACACAATGTCCGCGCTGGCGCGCGTTGCGTCGGTTGCCGACCCAACGGCGATTGCAACATCGGCTCCGGCGAAACCGACGCTGTCGTTAACACCGTCACCGATCATGACCACGGTGTGTCCATCCGCTTGTAGCGCTTTGACACGCATAGCTTTTTTCTCTGGCGTCTGTGCACCTGACGTCGCCTGTGCGCCCAGCAATGCGGCGATGCGCTTCGTTTTGTCTTCGTGATCGCCGCTCAGAATCTCAACCATTCCACGTCGCTTTAATGTCGCGACCAATTCGAATGCCCCCGGTCGTAACGTTTCGCCCAGTTCAATCGCGCAAATAAGCCCCGAGTGATCGGCGAGCCAAAGGTGCTCCTGGTCAGAGTAAGCCGTGAGGACTTTAGCGAACGCAGCAACGAACCCAGCACGACCAAGGCTGTAAGCAATGCCGTTAACAACGCCGGATACGCCCTCGCCCGGCGTCCACTGCAGATCTTGCACGGCAAGCCCTTCCCCCTTCGGCTCGGGCGATGCAACCGCACGCAATGCGACACTCAGCGGATGATTGGCAGAGGCTTCCAGAGCGGCGATCAGGTCGAGCGCCTGCTTTTGCGTGAAGGACGCCCGCAGCTCAGTGAGGCCAACAAGATTTGGCGTGGTCAAAGTTCCCGTCTTATCCAGCAGAAAGTAGTCGGCATTCCGCAGCCGATCCAGAGCAGCGACTCGCCGCAACACAATTCCCCGACTCAGCAAACCGGCAAAAGCCCGAGCCTGCGCAGCAGGTGCGGCAAGAGCTAACGCGCACGGACAGCTAATGATCAGGACAGCAATGGATCGCTCCAGCGCGACCGAAACGCCGCCAGGCAACATCACAATGAATGTCGATGAGGCCACAAGGAGCAGCACCGGCATGAAGTATCGGGCGACAATATCGGCTAACGCCAGCGCCTCGGGCTTTGCCGACTCGTCGGCGAGCGAGAGCAGGCGGCGCTCGGTGCTTTCATCCACGGTCGCCACCGCGCGCACGCTGATCGCCCCACCGCAGTTGATCGCTCCGGCAATCAGCGCCTCGCCCTCCGCGTGACGAACTTGCGCGGACTCGCCGGTCAGAAGCGCCTCATCGCACACCGCGCTGTCGCTCTCCAGCACGCAATCAACAGGGATTTGCTCACCGGTGCGGATCCAGAGCCGATCGCCCGGCTGAACGGTTGAAACGGCAACGGAGTGCATGTTCTGGTCACGATGATCGCCACGAAAACGCATGACCGCAGCTGTTGTCGCGCCGCCTGATGCGCGTTGTATCGCCGCCTGATTGCGCTCGCGTTGTTCCCACGCAAGCCAGCGAACACCGAGCAGCAGCGCGACAAACATCGCTACAGAATCGAAGTAAAGCGTGCCGGTTCCGACCAGGAGGTGCCACACCGATCCCGCAAACGCCGAGACAATCCCGAGGACGATGGCCATGTCCATTCCAGCGCGTTGCATGCGCAGTTCGCGGAATGCACCCCGGTAGAAGCTCCCGGCACACACAAAAACAACCGGAAGCAAAATCACCAAAGCCGTCCAGTCGAGCAACGGCCCAAGCTCTGGCTCCATGTCAGCGCCAGCGAGAAATCTCGGCAGCGTCAGCATCATGATCTGCATCGCGCACAGCGTCGCCAGGCCAAATTGCCAGATGTGCCGCCTGCGCTGGCGTTTGACCGCCTCGGCTCGGCCAAGACTTGCCTCGGTGGTGGCGCTATAGCCCAAATCATCAATCGCCGAGAGCAGGCGTTCTTCGCTGATGAGAGCTGGATCGAAAGAAATTCTGGCGCGCTGCGTCGAATAGTGAACGCGGGCGCGCAGCACGCCCTGACAACGCCGCAACTTGTCTTCAATGAGTGATGCGCAAGCGGCGCAATGCATGTCGAACACATCGAACGTGCACGTGGTTGTTGTAGTCGCCTGGACTTTGATCGCGTCGCGCACGGCGTCAGGCATATCGTCGACGGTGATCAGAGGATTCAGCATTGATGCGAGCGTAATTGGCAAAGCCTGCGTACTGGTTGATCGAAATCAAATCGAAACCGATTGTTTCGACTGATCATCGCCACCAAGGAGAATACTCATGTCACCAGCCCAATTAACACCTTCACAATTGACTGATCTGAGCGAGCTGCTGCGTCAGCGCCACCGGGATCTTTCACAGGTCGTGGAGCGCGAATTACACGCCGACGGCGCTTCGGAAGTATCTGTCACGGGCGCAAGCGACGCCGACTGGACGACCGCCGACGTTGACGCCGATACGCTCATAGCCAGAGCAGAGCGCGACTCTAGCGAACTCATTGAGATCGCCAATGCGCTTGATAGAGTAGCGGACGACCGCTATGGCGCATGTGAAGCCTGTAGTAAGGACATTGGCTACGCCCGTTTACTGGTTCATCCTGCCGCCAGACGCTGCCTTTCTTGCCAACAAACGGCCGAATCGAAAAATGGCTCTGCCTTCGACGCGATCAAACGCTCGCTCTAAGTTTCTCCGGCTATTCGGGACATTCAGTGAGTGACCGCTCTGAGTACGAGCGATGAATCGAGATTCACGTTGGAGTCTGGGTGCGAAACTGACTGCGGCCGCGACGCCGTTTCTGTTGCTCGGGTTTCTTGCGATATCAGCGACGCTATGGGTATCCTGGCAACTTGAAGGAGGTGCTGCTGCGGTCAACGAAGCGGGTCGCATGCGCATGCAGGCCTATCGTATTGCGCTCGCCGGGGCCACGCCCAATCAGGTCGGCGTTACCGCCCATGTCGCGGAATTCGAGCGCAGTCTCTCATTGCTGCGCGACGGGGATCCAGAGCGTCCGCTATTTGTTCCGTGGGACGACGCAGTTACTACCGGGTTTGGCGATATCAATGCGAGCTGGCTGCTCTTTCGCGCAGCAATAACGCGAAACGGTCAGGCTAGTGACGCGACTCTGTTGGGTTCAACTGTCAAATTCGTTGAACAGATCGATCAATGGGTCGTCGCCATCGAGCGGCACTTGTCACGCTGGACGGCGCTACTGCATCTGCTGCAGGTGGCCCTGATGGCGCTAACCGTGCTTGGCGCATCGATACTCGTTTACACCGGCTATCGTTTCGTGCTGGAACCCGTCGGCTTACTCAAGCAGGCTTTCCAGAGAATCCAGCGAGGTGATCTTGGCGCACGCGTCAGCGCTGCTGGCAATGATGAGTTCGCGACTCTGGCCAACGGATTTAACGGTATGGCCGAAAATCTGGAGTCGATGTATCGCAATCTGGAAGGCAAGGTAACCGAAAAGACCGCACAACTTGAAGAGAAACGTGCACGCCTGGAAGCGCTGTACAGTGTCACCACGCTAATGGCGGGTGCGACCGCGCTTGAGGCGTTGGCGCGCGGATTTGTGGATCAGGTGATGGCGGTTGCCCATGCTGACGGGGTAGCGCTACGTTGGTCTGACGAAGGTAACGCGAAGTACGTGATGCTGGCGTCGACCGGCTTACCCGCATCCATGGCAGACGAAGAGCACTGCCTGATGGCCAACCAGTGCCATTGTGGCTCGCCGGCGTCGCCAGGCGGAGCGCGCGTGATTCCTATCCGTAGTGACCAGCCCCTGACTTTTCCCCACTGTGCCGATGCGGGGTTCCAGACGGTGGTGTGTGTTCCGGTACGGCATCATGACCGCATCAAAGGCGAGATCGATCTCTTCTTTCACGCCCGATATGAGCTTTCATCGGCCGAACGTTCGCTACTCGAAGCGTTGGCGACACACCTTGCGGCGGCTATGGAAAATCTGCGGCTGGGAGCGCTTGAACGCGAAGCGGCGGTCGCACAGGAGCGAAATTTTCTCGCACGCGAGTTGCATGACTCCATAGCCCAGTCGCTGGCGTTTCTAAAGTTACAAGTGCAATTGCTTAGAGACGCGCAGGCAAAGGGCGATCCATCTCAGGTGGAGCAAGCCGTCAGCGAGATTGATGCAGGGGTGCGTGAGAGCTATGGCGATGTACGTGCGCTTTTGATGCATTTTCGTACCCGTGCCAACGTTGAAGACATTGAGCCCGCGTTGCGAACAACGCTGCGCAAGTTTGAGCATCAGAGCGCGATCCACACTGAGCTATCGATGCAGGGGCATGGTGTGTCGCTCGCGCCTGATTTGCAATTGCAGGTACTGCATGTGGTGCAGGAAGCCCTTTCAAACGCACGCAAGCACTCGGGTGCCGGGCGTGTCTGGCTTGATGTTCAGCAGCAACCACAGTGGCGCTTTGAGGTGCGCGACGATGGTCACGGCTTCACGCAGGGCGATCCTCTTCTCGACGAAACACACGTCGGCCTCCATATCATGGCCGAACGGGCCGAGCGAATCGGCGCGACACTGGAAGTATTTTCCACACCGAATCAAGGCACCTCCGTCATCCTGACGCTGCCCGCTGATCGCGCCACCGCAGCGAGGCCTGCGGGGTCCTCGGCTTCGTCAATTGCGCCAGACGAGAAAGTGATGGCTGCATGAGCAGCACCGCCAACAACGAACCATTGCCCGAGAACAATGATGCCATCCCCATCCCCATCCCCATCCCCATCCCCATCCCCATCCCCATCCGCATTCTGGTGGTGGATGACCACACCCTTTTTCGCCGTGGCCTGACCGCGATCCTGTCCCGTAGCACGACCGTACGTGTGGTGGGCGATGCTGGGGATGCAAGCGAAGCGCAGCGGCGAGCTGAACAGTTAAAACCTGATCTCATCTTGCTCGACAATCACTTACCGGGCGTAAATGGCGTCGACGCGCTACCTGCGTTACGAGCCGCGCTTCCGCAAGTGCGGATCATCCTGCTGACGGTCAGCGAAGACGAAAGCGACCTGGCGGCGGCGCTAAAGGCGGGTGCCAACGGCTATCTGCTCAAGACCATGGATGCCGACGCGCTGGTTGCTGCGATCATGCGCGTGATGCAAGGCGAAAGCGTCATTGCCGACGAAATGACCAGCAAACTTGTCGCAGCGTATCGCGGTGCAATTGTGAACGCTCCTGAGCTCGTACCGTCGGTCGAACCGACCGTGCATGCTATTTCACCGTTGTCGCATCTCTCGCCCCGTGAACTCGACATTCTGCGTGGCATCGCACGTGGCGAAAGTAACAAGCTCATCGCACGCCATCTGGGCATTGCCGAGACCACCGTGAAGATTCATGTGCAACATGTGCTGCGCAAGCTCAATGTCGCCTCTCGCGTGCAGGCTGCCGTTATCGCCACCGGGCTACAGCTAACTTGATCTGCGTCACGCGCGACGCGGATTGCTCGCGCCGTAGTTCTTCAGAACGATGGTCAGGCACACAAGGCTAGTCCTTCATCCGCCGTAAACCATACCAATCGGCGGATACCGATAATGTGTGATCGCCCCTACAGTTGATACATCGACTGGAGGGACGAAATGATGGACAAGAAGAGGCAAGCGCTTTCCGTGCTGATCAGCAGCACACTCGCATTCACAGTATGTTTCATGGTTTGGATGATGTTTGGCGTGATCGGCATTCCGATCAAGAAGGCGCTGAATCTCAATGCGACCCAGTTCGGGCTGCTGACGGCAATGCCGGTACTCACGGGATCGCTCATTCGCGTCCCGCTGGGCATCTGGACCGACAAATACGGCGGTCGTATCGTCATGACGATTCTGATGGCGATTACAGTACCTGCGATCTGGCTGATGAGCTATGCCACTGAGTTTTGGCACTTCCTCGTCATTGGACTTTTCGTGGGCCTGGCTGGCGGTTCATTTTCTGTCGGCACTCCCTACGTCGCACGCTGGTTTCCCAAGGGTAAGCAGGGCTTTGCCATGGGCGTCTATGGTGCCGGGAACTCGGGTGCAGCGGTCAATAAATTCGTTGCGCCCGCATTGGTCGTCGCCTTCGGCTGGGCCATGGTGCCGCAGGTGTACGCCGCAATCATGTTGGGAACCGTCGTCCTGTTCTGGTTTTTCAGCTACAGCGACCCGACGCATCTGGTGCCTGCGAACACAAAATTTTCGGACCAGCTGAAAGCACTCAAGGATCCGAAAGTGCTCAAGTACTGCCAGTACTACAGCATCGTTTTTGGTGGCTACGTTGCCATGTCGCTCTGGATGGTGCAGTACTACGTCGGAGAGTTTGGACTCGATATTCGTGCAGCGGCACTGCTTGCTGCCTGCTTCTCGCTACCGGGCGGCGTGTTGCGAGCGTTGGGCGGCTGGTTATCGGACAAATACGGTGCGCACAGCGTGACATGGTGGGTGTTATGGGTGAGCTGGATCGTGCTCTTCCTGCTCTCGTATCCGCAAACCGATTTCACCGTCATGACGGTGAACGGTTCCAAGACATTCCACATTGGGCTCAACGTATATGTGTTCACGATTCTCATGTTCATTCTGGGCATCGCGTGGGCATTCGGCAAAGCCAGTGTCTTCAAGTACATCAGCGACGACTATCCCACCAACATCGGCACCATCAGCGGCATCGTCGGCCTCGCCGGCGGCTTAGGTGGCTTTGTGCTTCCCATTATGTTCGGTGCGCTGATGGACATCACTGGCATTCGCTCCAGCGCCTTCATGTTGATGTACGGCGTGGTGTGGGTGTCCCTCATCTGGATGTACTGGACGGAAGTGCGCCGTACCGAAGTGATGGGCAGGAACGCACATGTCAGCCTGTTGACCAAAGTCGATGCGCAGTGATCCGAACCCTGAACCGAGAAAATTATGAATAACGTCGTTACCAACACCCCGCACGCGCACAGTTCTGCCGACATCGTGGACTGGCGCCCCGAAGACCCCGCCTTCTGGGAGTCCAGGGGCAGGCGCATCGCCAATCGCAATCTTTGGATATCGATCCCCAATCTTCTGTGCGCCTTCGCGGTGTGGCTTATGTGGGGAATCATCACCGTGCAGATGCTTAATCTGGGCTTCCCGTTCAAGCCGAATGAAATGTTCACGCTGACAGCCATCGCTGGCCTGATGGGAGCCACTTACCGCATCACGGCTTCGTTCTTCATCCGTCTGGCCGGTGGACGGAACACCGTCTTCCTCACCAGCGCGTTGTTGATCATTCCTGCGTTGTGGACGGGTATTGCGTTGCAGGACAAAAACACGCCGTTGTGGGTGTTTCAGGCCTGCGCTTTCCTGTCAGGCATCGGTGGCGGCAACTTCTCCGCCTCCATGAGCAACATCAACCCGTTCTTTCCGAAGAAGCAGCAAGGTTTGGCGTTAGGGCTGAATGCGGGGCTGGGCAACTTCGGTGTCACCACCATGCAGGTGGTTATCCCGCTTGTGATGACCGTGAGCGTGTTTGGTGCCATTGGCGGGGAAGCCATGACATTGGCCAAGGACTCCGGTTGGATCTTTGGCAAGATCGTTGCAGGCACGCCCACCTTCATCCAAAACGCTGGGTTCATCTGGGCCGCAGCATTGATACCGCTGGTGGCACTGGCTTGGTTCGGTATGAACAACCTGTTGACCATCTCGCCAACGTACGGCGGTACGGCAGCGGCCTTCGGCAAGATACTTTACCTGTGGGCGCAATGCAGCATAGTCGGTGCGGTCGGCCTGTACCTGTATTTGCCTGCACCCACTGGACTGGGTTTGCTGAACATGTGGGTCGCACTGCCTCTGATTATTGTCACCTGTGTGCTGTTGATGAAGTTCGCCGCTTTCGGTGAAATGAAAGCCAACATCACCACGCAATTCGCGATCTTCAAGAACAAGCACACGTGGTCGATGACGGCGCTATACATCGTCACCTTTGGCTCTTTCATTGGGTTTTCAATGGCGCTGCCACTCTCGATCACGGTGATTTTTGGCTTCCAGCATGTGCCTGACGCCGCAGGCGTGATGACGCACTCGCTGAAAAATCCGAACGCGCCGTCGGCATTGACGTATGCATGGATTGGCCCGTTCATCGGTGCGCTGATCCGCCCGGTGGGTGGTTGGATTTCCGATAAGGTGGGCGGTTCGATCGTCACACAATGGATATCAGTCGTAATGGTGGTGGCCTCTGCGGCGGTCGGCTACGTCATGCTGCAGGCCTACGGGTCGTCTAAGCCAGAGCAATATTTTCTGCCCTTCATGCTGTTATTCATGGTGCTGTTCGCTGCCAGCGGCATCGGTAACGGTTCGACTTTTCGCACCGTTGGCGCGATCTTCGACCGGCTGCAGGCCGGGCCGGTGCTAGGCTGGACCGCTGCGGTGGCGGCTTATGGTGCTTTCGTCGCTCCCGTGGTGATTGGCGCGCAAATCAAGGCGGGGACACCGCAGTACGCCATGTACGGTTTCGCCATTTTTTATGCACTGTGCCTGATTTTGAACTGGTGGTTTTACCTGCGCAAGAACGCGTATGTGAAGAACCCCTAGTCATTCGTCGCTCCTGCTTCCAGAACATCTGATTTAACTATACCGAGGGCCAACTCATGAGCCATTTTCTAGATCGACTGACCCACTTCACGCAACCCCGCGAAAGCTTTTCGGACGGGTACGGTGTGACCACCGGCGAAGATCGCACGTGGGAAGACGCGTACCGCAATCGCTGGGCGCACGACAAAGTCGTGCGCTCGACGCACGGCGTGAACTGCACGGGCTCCTGCTCGTGGAAGATTTACGTCAAAGGCGGTATCGTGACGTGGGAGACGCAGCAGACCGACTACCCCCGTACGCGCTGGGACATGCCCAATCACGAGCCACGCGGTTGTTCGCGCGGTGCGTCGTATTCCTGGTATTTGTACAGCGCCAATCGCGTGAAGTTTCCGATGGTGCGTGGACGACTGCTGAAGTCGTGGCGTGCAGCGAGGCTTGCGAACGACCCAGTCGCGGCGTGGACGGCCATTGTGGAAAACGACGCCGCTCGCAGCGACTATCAAAAGGTGCGCGGTCTGGGCGGATTCGTTCGCTCAAGCTGGGACGAGGTCAACGAGATCATCGCGGCTGCAAACGTGTACACCATCAAAAAATATGGCGCGGATCGCGTGATCGGCTTCTCCCCGATCCCTGCAATGTCGATGGTGAGCTACGCCGCGGGTTCTCGCTACCTGAGCCTTATCGGCGGCGTGTGCATGAGCTTCTATGACTGGTATTGCGATCTGCCGCCCGCGAGCCCGCAGGTGTGGGGCGAGCAAACTGATGTGCCGGAATCAGCCGATTGGTACAACTCAACCTACATCATCGCCTGGGGCTCGAACGTGCCGCAGACGCGCACGCCCGACGCACACTTTTTCACTGAGGTTCGCTACAAGGGCGCGAAAACGGTCGCGGTGACGCCTGATTACTCGGAAGTGGCGAAACTGGCTGATTTGTGGATGCATCCGAAACAAGGCACCGATGCCGCTATGGCAATGGCCATGGGACACGTGATCCTTAAAGAGTTCTACATCGACAACCGTTCGACGTACTTCGACGACTACGCGCGGCGCTATACCGATCTTCCGATGCTGGTGATGCTCAAAGAGCATACGCTGCCATCAGGCGATACGGTCATGGTGCCGGATCGCTACGTGCGCGCTTCCGACTTCAATGGCAAGTTGGGTCAGGCCAACAATCCCGAGTGGAAGACGGTAGCGTTTGACCAAGACGGCAAAGTCGTACTACCTAATGGCGCAATCGGTTTCCGCTGGGGGCCTGATGGCCGCGCCGACAAGGGGCAGTGGAATCTCGAAGCAAAAGAGGCGCGCCACCGGAGCGACGTCAAGCTGCAATTGTCGGTCATGGAAAACGAGGCCATCGATGCCGAAACGGCGCAGGTAGGTTTCCCGTATTTCGGCGGTATCGAGCACGATCATTTTCCACACAATGCGGGCGGTGACGTGACCGTTCGTACGGTGCCTGTACGCCGCATCATGCTCGGCAAAGCAGGAGAGAAACGTGATGCATTAGTTGCCACAGTGTTTGATCTGCAGGTTGCCAACTACGGTGTGGCGCGCGGCCTTGCGGGTGAACATGCTGCAAGCAACTACAACGACGACCAGCCGTATACCCCGGCATGGCAGGAAAAAATCACCGGCGTGCCGCGCGATCAGGTGATCACCGTGGCCCGCGAATTTGCGCAAAATGCCGACAAAACGCACGGCAAGTCGATGATCATCATCGGTGCGGCGATGAACCACTGGTATCACAGCGATATGAACTATCGCGGCGTGATCAATATGCTCATGATGTGCGGCTGCATCGGCCAATCCGGCGGCGGCTGGGCACACTACGTCGGTCAGGAAAAGCTGCGCCCACAGACTGGCTGGCTGCCGTTGGCGTTTGCGCTGGACTGGATTCGTCCCCCACGCCAGATGAACAGCACCAGCTTTTTCTACGCTCACACCGATCAGTGGCGTTACGAAAAACTGGGTATGGACGAAGTGCTCTCGCCGCTGGCCGACAAGAGCAAATACGGCGGCAGCATGATCGACTACAACGTAAGAGCCGAGCGCATGGGCTGGCTGCCTTCAGCGCCGCAGATGCAAACCAACCCGATGCAGTTGGTTAAAGACGCACAAGCGGCAGGGCTGGAGCCGAAAGACTATGTGGTCAAAGGGCTCAAGGACGGCACCGTTGCAATGAGCTGCACTGATCCAGATCACCCCAATAACTGGCCGCGCAATATGTTCATCTGGCGCTCCAACTTATTGGGGTCGTCGGGTAAGGGGCATGAATATTTCCTGAAGCACTTGCTCGGCACTAGCAACGGAGTGCAAGGCAAAGACCTCGGCAAGGAAGACGCCAAGCCCACGGAAGTCGTCTGGCACGACAAAGCACCCGAAGGCAAACTGGATCTGCTGGTAACGCTTGATTTCCGCATGAGTACAACCTGCCTGTACTCTGACATCGTGCTTCCGACCGCCACGTGGTACGAGAAAAACGATCTCAACACCAGTGACATGCATCCCTTTATCCATCCGCTGTCAACGGCGGTCGATCCCGCATGGCAGAGCCGCAGTGATTGGGAGATTTACAAGGGCTTCGCGAAGAAATTCAGCGAAGTGTGCGTCGGTCATCTGGGCGTGGAAAAAGAAGTAGTGCTGACACCGCTCATGCACGACAGTCCAGGGGAGCTCGGCCAACCGTTTGAGGTGACCGACTGGAAGCGCGGCGAGTGCGATTTGATTCCCGGAAAAACTGCGCCGCAGATTGCGGTGGTGGAGCGCGACTATCCCAATGTCTACAAGCGTTTCACTGCGCTCGGCCCATTGATGAACAAAGTGGGCAATGGCGGAAAAGGTATTGCGTGGAACACGCAGACTGAGGTCAAGCAACTAGGTGAACTCAACGGTCTGGTGCAGGAAGAAGGCGTGACCAAAGGCATGCCGAAGATCGAGACCGATATTGACGCCTGCGAAGTTGTCTTGCAACTGGCACCTGAGACGAACGGACATGTCGCCGTCAAGGCGTGGGAAGCACAGTCCAAAGCCACAGGGCGCGATCACGTGCATCTGGCGCTGCATCGTGAAGACGAAAAAATTCGCTTTCGCGACATTCAGGCGCAGCCGCGCAAGATCATCAGTTCTCCCACGTGGAGTGGCATCGAGAGCGAGACCGTGAGCTACAACGCGGGCTACACCAACGTGCATGAGTTGATCCCTTGGCGCACCTTCACCGGACGTCAGCAGTTCTATCAGGATCACCCGTGGATGATTGCGTTTGGTGAAGGCTTCTGCAGTTATCGGCCGCCGGTAGATCTGAAGACGACGGCGGGGATTCACAACCTGCGCAGCAATGGCAACCCTGAGATATTGCTTAACTTCATCACGCCGCATCAGAAGTGGGGCATTCATAGCACGTACACCGACAACCTGATGATGCTCACGTTAAGTCGTGGCGGGCCAATTATCTGGTTGAGCGAGGACGACGCGAAGAGAGCAGACATTGTTGACAACGACTGGGTGGAACTGTTCAACATCAATGGCGCTATCGCCGCACGGGCGGTGGTTAGCCAGCGTGTCAATCCCGGCATGGTGATGATGTATCACGCACAGGAAAAAATCATCAACACACCGGGCGCAGAAATCACCGGTGTGCGCGGTGGAATTCACAATTCGGTGACACGCATCGTGCTGAAGCCAACGCACATGATTGGTGGCTATGCGCAGCTCTCGTATGGCTTTAACTACTACGGCACGATTGGCACCAATCGCGATGAGTTCGTGGTCGTACGAAAGATGAACAAGATCGATTGGCTCGACACGCCTGTTGCGCCCGAACGTATTGAGCTCGTACAAGCTCAGGGAGAAAACGCATGAAAGTTCGCGCGCAAATCGGCATGGTGCTCAATCTTGACAAATGCATCGGCTGCCATACCTGCAGCGTGACCTGCAAGAACGTCTGGACGAGTCGCCCCGGCATGGAGTACGCGTGGTTCAACAATGTTGAAACCAAGCCTGGTATTGGCTACCCGAAAGAATGGGAGAACCAGGACAAGTGGAACGGCGGTTGGGTTCGTAAGGCCAACGGCAGCATCGAACCGAGGCAAGGTGGCAAGTGGAAGCTGCTGATGAAAATTTTCGCGAATCCGAATCTGCCCGCGATTGACGACTACTACGAACCGTTCACGTTTGACTATGACCACTTGCAAAGTGCGCCTGAGATGAAGGCGAGCCCGACT
>JBBRVM010000015.1:0-16332 GCA_038246865.1 Burkholderiales bacterium | reverse complement strand
TTTTTGTTGTGGGCGGGTCTTTCGCCGTGTTTGTGGCTACCTGAACAATTCGCGGCTAAAGCCGCTCCCACAGTCGCGAATCGAATGTTCGTCAAGCCGCAGAAATCAACGCTTCCAGCTTCCCCGCATCCACGGCAAACGCACGGATTCCCTCGGCCAATTTCTCCGTTGCCATTGCATCGTTGTTGAGAGCGTAGCGAAATGCGGGCTCGGCGGTGTTGAGCTTGAACGGGGCGATTGCGGCCTTGTCCGGCGGCAACAGTTTGCGCTCAACGGGATCATTCATTGCCTGCAATTGGTTCAACAAATCCGGTGAAATGGTGAGCAAATCACAGCCCGCCAGTGCGAGTATTTCGCCGATATTGCGGAAGCTCGCGCCCATAACTTCTGTTTTGTAGCCATAGTGCTTGAAGTAGGTGTAGATGAAGCGCACCGACTGCACGCCGGGGTCTTCCTCGGCGGTGAAATCCTTACCGTCGCGTTTTTTGTACCAGTCCATGATGCGACCCACGAACGGCGAAATCAGCGTAATGTTTCCTTCTGCGCAGGCTGCCGCCTGAATCGGGCTGAATAGCAAAGTGAGATTGCAGTGAATGCCTTCTTTCTCAAGCACCGTTGCGGCCTGAATGCCTTCCCACGTCGAGGCGATCTTGATCAAAACACGTTCCTTGCCGATACCCGCCGCCGCGTAGAGCGCGATCAGTTCGTGCGCTTTGGCAATCGTCGCCTGAGTGTCAAACGAGAGCCGTGCATCGACCTCGGTAGACACACGGCCCGGCACGATTTTGAGGATTTCCAGACCGAAGCGGATTAGCACGCGATCAACGATTTCGCCCACGCTGAAGGAACGATTCGCCGCCACCGTTTCGCTAAACAACGGCTTGTACGCGTCCTGCTGCACGGCTTTCAGGATCAACGAAGGGTTGGTCGTGGCGTCGCGCGGAGCATACGCGCGCATCGAATTGAAATCTCCGGTATCGGCGACCACGGTGGTGAATTGTTTGAGCTGATCGAGTGTGTTCATGCGGGCTTTCCGTAAGTGCGCGGTAACGGCGCTGTAGTCCCTATTGTCGCTTTGTAGTCTTGTAACTACCGATTGTTGTTTTACTACATCGAGCACAGGAATCTGCTATCGTTGCCGCATGGAAACCAATTTTGATCTTGTAATTTTCGGCGGTACGGGCGATCTCGCGCTGCGCAAACTCTACCCCGCTTTGTTCCTCGCCGATTGTGATGACCGCCTGCATCCAGATGGGCGCATCATTGCCGCCGCGCGGCAAACGCTCGATGGAGAAGCGTTTCGCGCTAAGGTATCCGAGGCACTGATACGCTTTGTGCCGGAGATGGTGCAGGGCGCGCGTGCCGAGTGTTTGCAGCGCTTTCTCGCGCGGCTTACGTACTTCGCGCTCGACGTAAACGATGTTAGTCAGTATCACGCTCTCAAGAAGTCACTCGACGAACGCGACAGTCAAACCGTGTTTTATCTTTCGGTCGGTCCGGCGCTGTTTTCCCCGATTATTGGAGGCTTGAAACAGGCCGGTTTGAACACGGCAGAAACGCGCATCGTCCTCGAAAAACCACTCGGTCGCGATCTTGCCTCATCGCGTCAATTGAATTCGCTGGTGCTCGATGCATTTACGGAATCGCAGGTTTACCGGATCGATCACTACCTCGGCAAAGAGACGGTGCAGAACTTGCTGGCTCTGCGCTTTGGTAATACGTTTCTGGAACCGCTGTGGAATCGCACCTGGGTGAGCGATGTGCAAATTACTATCGCCGAAACGGTGGGGGTCGAGACGCGTGGTGAGTTCTATGACGGCACCGGCGCATTCCGTGACATGGTGCAAAACCATTTGCTGAATCTGCTGTGCATGACCGCTATGGAGCCGCCTGCGAGCCTCGATCCTGACGCTGTCCGCGATGAAAAATTGCAGGTGCTGCGATCACTCAAACCGTGGACACAGGACACGATCCGGGAGAACATTGTTCGCGGTCAATATCGCGCGGGGTCGATGGCCGGGGTGCCAGCGGTGGCCTATGTTTCAGAGCAGGGCGTGAGCGCCACTTCCCGCACTGAGACCTATGTTGCCTTGCGCGCGGAGCTGTCGAACTGGCGCTGGGCGGGCGTGCCGTTCTATCTGCGCACCGGCAAGCGTATGGCCGAGCGTCGCGCTGAAATCGTCATCAATTTCAAGTCGCCGCCGCACTCGATTTTTCAGAGCCCACTGGTACCGAACCGGCTTGTGATCAAGTTGCAGCCCGAGGAAAGCGTGCGGCTCTACACGATGGCCAAAGCCTCCGGTGATGGCATGCATTTGCGCGAGGTGCATCTCGACCTTGATTTCAAGGAATTTTTCCCCGAGCGCAGGCAGGATGCTTACGAGCGGCTGTTGCTTGACGTGTTGCGCGGCAATCCGACACTCTTCATGCGGCGCGACGAGGCCGATGCAGCGTGGCGCTGGGTGCAGCCGATACTTGATTATTGGAGCAACGAAGCCGCTACTCCGATTGGTTACGCCGCCGGTAGTTGGGGGCCACCGGCGTCTAGTCGTCTCACAGCGCGAGGCGATACCGCATGGCACGAAGAGCGTAGCGTTTAAGCCCTTCGTCATCCTGAGTTTCGCGAAGGATCGGGTGACAGCTTGGACAGCTAACTTCTTCCAGATCAAGCGTGCGAAACAATCTGATCCTTCGCAGACTCAGGATGACAAACAGAAAACAACAAGGAGAGAAAAATGAGCGCATTCGTTGATTTGGTGAAAACAGAGGCTGCTGCCTCCGACGCTCTGGTGTCGCGCATCACCTCCGTGCGCCTGTCGCTGCGCCCCAGCGAGCAACGCGTTGCCGCCTATGTGCTCGGTCAGCCGAACCGTGTGGCGCACATGGCGATTGCTGAACTGGCTGAAGCCGTAGGGGTGACCGATCCGACGATCGCGCGCTTTTGTCAGGCACTCGGATTTACGGGTTACAAAGCATTCAAGGTGGCGTTAGCAAAAAGCCTCGCGACGGGTGTGCCGTACGTTCACACTGATGTGTCTGCGCAAGACTCCTGCGCGGACGTGATCGCCAAAGTGTTTGATCGCTCGATCGCCACGCTTATCGCGATGAGGAACCAGGTCGATCCTAAAGTGTTCGAGCGCGCGGCTGACGCGATCACGGGAGCGCGCCGGGTGGAGTTCTACGGGGTTGGCAACTCGGGCGTCGTGGCGATGGACGCGCAGCACAAGTTTTTTCTGCTCGGCATGCATACGGTTGCCTACAACGATCCTCACTGGCAGGTGCAGTCAGCCGCACTTTTGACCCCCGAAGACGTCGTGGTGGCGATCTCGCGCACCGGCCGAACCCGCGACATGATCCAGACCTGCGATCTCGCCCAGCGTGCAGGCGCGACCGTGATAGCGGTCACCGAGCGCGCGTCGCAATTGGCGAAACTTGCCGATATCGCGCTGGCCGTTGATGTTGATGAAGATCCGGATGTTTATTCACCGATGGTGGGGCGGCTCGCGCAATTGGCGCTGGTGGATGCGCTTGCCGTCGCGGTCGCGTTGAAGCGCGGGCCGGAGTTGCAGAAGACGCTTCGCCGTGCAAAGGAAACACTGGTTGCCAAACGCGAAAAGGAAGGCGACATGCTAACGCCGCTCACGCTCGCCGCTCGCAGCCGCTGGATTTGATTGCGTTGTACCTGCGCCTACTTATACTTCGGCACATGACACATCGCTATCGCACCCAGTGAACGACGACGACCGCAAGACCATTCGCGAGCGTCGCACCGCATTGAAGCTCAAACTGCGGCGGCGCGGCATGTTTGCGTTGCCCAGCATGTTCACGCTGGGCTGCCTGTTCTTCGGCTTTTACGGCATCATTCAGGCGATGAATCTGCGCTTTGACTATGCTGCGGCGTGCATTTTTGTCGCGATGGTGCTCGATAGCCTGGATGGTCGCGTTGCACGGATGACCAAGACGCAGACTGCCTTTGGCGCAGAGCTGGATAGTCTCGCCGACATGGTGAGTTTCGGTGCCGCACCCGCGCTGATCGTCTACGAATGGTCGCTGCGTTCGTTGCCGAGCCAGAGAATCGCGCTCGCCGCTGGATTCATTTATGCCGCCTGTGCTGCGCTCCGGCTGGCGCGCTTCAACGTGCAAATCAGCGTCGTCGACAAAAGCTTTTTTAACGGCCTGCCGAGCCCGGCGGCTGCAGCGGTAGTAGCGGGCTTCGTCCTGTTGATGGATGATCTGAATATCGAGGGCGCGGCTGTCGCGTGGTGGGCGTTTGCCGTGACGCTGGTGTCTGGCATTTCGATGGTGACCACGGCGAAATTTTTCAGCTTCAAGGCAATGAGTCGGCGAGCGGTGTCGTTTACTGCGCTGGCCTCTCTGGCCGTGGGTTTCGGCCTCATGCTGGTACATCCGCCGACGGTGATTTTTGCGGTTTGTGTCGTTTACCTCGCCTCTGGCTACGTGGTGTGGCTGTGGCGCGCGACGCACAAGTCGCAGTATCCAGCGCCCGTGGCTACCGACGCCGCTTCGACCGAGAAGAGCGAAAACACACCCGTATAGATGTCCTGGCAGCGCAACAAACTTGAGCGATTTCAAATCCTGCGCTATAGTTCGTACGATGCACTCCCCGCAATTCAACGCCACAACGATTTTGAGCCCGGTTTTCCCGGTCGGCTCGTCGCGCGCTTTTGATTTGTTTGCTCTGCTGACCAGCACCATTTCAGCCATCGCACCGATTGCGCTGATCTCGCTGCTGCTGCGCTCCCAGCGCAAATAAACTTCCCCACTCCTCTCCGCTGCGCCACATCCTGATCCCTGAAATGGGGCGATGTTGCTGCATTCCCGCATTTCATTTTTCAGATCAAGAGATTCATCATGTCCATGTTGAAACAGCCCAATCAAAAGTACGCCGCGTTCAAACCGATCCCTTTGCCTGATCGAATCTGGCCCAACCAGACGATCACCAAGCCGCCGATATGGCTCGCGACCGATTTACGTGACGGCAATCAGGCATTGATCGAGCCGATGGACGTCGAGCGCAAGGAGAAAATGTTTGCACTCAACGTCAAGGTCGGCGTCAAGGAAATCGAAGTTGGTTTCCCTTCCGCGTCGCAAACAGACTTTGACTTCGTTCGTCATTTGATCGAGCAAAAGAAAATCCCGGATGATGTCTGGATTCAGGTGCTTTCCCCCGCTCGCGCTGAATTCATTGAGCGCACGTTTGAAGCGCTCAAAGGAGCCAAACGCGCGATCTTTCACCTCTATCACGCGGTCGCTCCAGTCATGCGCAATGTGGTGTTCGGTTTGACCCAGGATCAGGTAGTTAATGATTTGACGATCCCGCACGTCATGCAAGTGCGCGAACTCATGAAGAAATATCCCGAAACCGACTGGCGTTTCGAGTTTTCGCCCGAGATGTTTTCGAACACTGAGCTTGAATTTTCGAAGCGCGTTGTCGATATGGTGGTCGAGGTTTACGGTGCAACGCCGCAGAACAAAATCATCATCAACTTGCCAACCACGGTTGAGAACGCGACGCCGAATTGCTATGCCGATCAGATTGAATGGATGCATCGCAACGTTGCCAAGCGTGATTGCATCTTGATTTCGTTGCATCCGCACAATGATCGCGGCACGGGCACGGCAGCGGCTGAGCTCGCGTTGATGGCGGGCGCTGATCGCGTGGAAGGATGCCTGTTTGGCAGTGGTGAGCGCACCGGCAATGTCGACATCGTTAACCTTGCGATGAACATGTATTCGCAGGGCGTGAACCCGAATCTCGATTTCAGCGATATCGACGAGATCAAAAAGACAGTTGAATACTGCAACCAGATTCCCGTGCATCCGCGTCACCCGTACGCGGGCGATCTGGTTTACACCAGCTTTTCGGGTTCGCATCAGGACGCGATTAAAAAGGCATTCGCAAACCGCGACGCCGCCGTTGCCAAAGGAGCCGATGGCATTTGGGATATGCCGTATTTGCCGATCGACCCGATGGATGTCGGCCGCAGCTACGAGGCCGTCATCCGCGTCAATTCGCAATCAGGCAAGGGCGGTATCAGCTATCTTCTGCAAAGCGAATATGGCGTAGATTTGCCGCGCAGAATGCAGATTGAATTCTCGCAAGTCGTGCAGCGCGTGATGGACGATACCGGCAAGGAAATGACGGCTGACGACATCTGGAATATCTTTGAGACCGAGTACCTCAGGAAAGGCGCGCCTTACAAATATGTCGGGCACAAACTTGCCGAGGATTCATCACGTCCCGAAGCCGTTGAAGTCCATGCAGAGGTCGTCGTCGACGGCGACACCTACAAAGCAAAAGGTATGGGCAATGGTCCCATCGATGCCTTCGTTGCCGCAATCGCCAGCGAACTGCATGCCCCGGTAAAAGTCATGGATTATCACGAGCACGCTATCGGACAGGGTGCGAACGCTACAGCTATCACTTACATCGAAATGCGCGTAGGCGACGGGCCTTCTCTGCATGGCGTGGGAATGGACAGCAATATCGTCACGGCGTCTTTCAAGGCGATTCTGAGTGGGCTGAATCGCGATGCGTCGCGGGTTCGCGTGGCTAGTATCGCGGTGGCGAAATAGTTCAGGGCGGGGGAGCGTCACGTGCGCCCCTGCAAGACAAAACATGATCACGAAATATCGTCGCGCATCGATTGATGATGCCGAGGCTGTTGCACGAGTTCACTGCGAAAGCTGGCGCACCACTTATTTCGGCTTGATCCCCGATCACGTCATTGAAGCGTGGAGTGATCTTGAAAAGCGAACCCAGGGCTGGCGCGAAATCATCGCCACACGCCCCGAGACGCTTTGGCTAGCCGATCAGAATGGCGAAGTTGTTGGCTTTGCTGACGGTGGCGTTGCACGCGAACCTAACGATGGATTCGCTGGGCAATTATTTGGAATTTATCTGCTTAAATTTGCTCAGCGACAGGGCATTGGGCGTGCTCTTGTACGGCAGGTTTTCGATGATCTCCAAGCTAAGGGACACTCAAGTGCTCGGGTCGAAGTGCTCGCGGCCAATTCGCCTGCCATTGGGTTCTATCAGGGCCTCGGAGCAAGCTACGTGCGCGACGTCGCCTTCGAAATGATGGGCGAAACCCTGATCGAAAGTGTTTACGGATGGGATCGGTTACCGGTCGCAACGGCGTAGACAGACTTCGTGCCTTATCGATACGAGTCGGTCAGTCGCAAACTATGGCTGATCGTAGATGCCGAGAGGTTCACGTAGCGCAAACAGCGTCACGCCCCGCCCTTGGCAATCGCTCTCTGATACGCCGGTCGTGCTTCAATCATCGCAACAAAGCGGGCGAGATTAGGGAACATTTCTGCGCCCTTTCCCTTCGTGGCGTACTGCGCCACGAAGGACAACTGAACGTCCGCGCCGGTCAGCGAATCGCCGACAAAATAGGATTTATTGACCAGCTCGCTATCGAGCCAGCCCATGTGATTTTGAATTTCACTGTCGATGCGCGGTTGCAGCGGCGCACCTGCCTCGCCGAGACGGCTGGTATAGAGCTTTAACATCAGCGGCAACATCGCGGAGCCTTCGCCGTAGTGCAGCAACTGGATGTATCGGTTGTAGGCGGACGTTCCCATCGCAGGCGCGAATTGACCGTTGCCGTAGGTGCGCACGAGATACTCGATGATTGCGCCAGACTCGATCAGCACCTCGTCGCCATCACGAATGGCCGGCGCTTTTCCGAGTGGATGAATCGCCTTAAGCTCGGGCGGCGCGAGGCGCGTTTTCGGGTCGCGCTGGTAGCTGATGATTTCGTAGTCCTGGCCCAGCTCTTCCAGCATCCAGGTAATGCGGCGCGAACGGGATTCGTTGAGGTGATGAATTTCGATCATGGCGGCGTCCTTGCACACTTAGACGCCGCAGTCTAGCCGGTTCGGTTTGCTAAGGCGCTGTTGCCGTAAACGTGAGCTTCCCGGTGTAGGTTCCTGCAGACGGCACTACGGTATTGGCGTAGGCGAACGTCCAGTTTGCGCTGCGCGCGGTGAGCTTGCTTCCGGTTGCGGTTTCGGTCACGTTCACGGTCCCGCTCGTTCCTGAATTCGGCACCAATGGCGCAGGTAAGTTTGTTGTATCGCTCGATGCAATCGTGATTTCTGACAACGGGATGGTGGCGGCTCCGCTGGACAATCCCGTGGTGGCTGTGGCGGAGAGCCGCACCACGCCGCCCTTACTTTTTACTTCCACCGGAAGCGTGCCAAAACTTGAGGCAGCCACCGCCATGCCGGTACCGAAGGTGCAAGGCCCCATCGTGCAACCGGCGATGAGGGATGCAAGATCAAAGGCAACGGTATCGACCGTGGCGCCGACGCTGCCGACGCGAAGGTAGACAAAGCTCCCCAGCGTGACCGCAAATTTCAAGTTCACGCTGGCAGACACCGCGCTGGAGGGGCTAGCCAGAGGCGCTTGCGTGGTTGCCGTATCGGCATGAACCACCATCACACCCGCCACCAAAACCGCCGCGCCCAAACGATGCGCATGCAGCAAAGAACGCGTTTTCACTGCCGAAACTCCGCCGCGATTTTGAAGCTGCCGCGATCCCAATCGAGCGTGCCTTTGGCCACCAGTGGGAACGCCATTTCAGGCGGCTTTTTGTTGCCTTCGGTCTTCGGTGACAGCGCGATTAATCGCGTTTGTCCGGGCAGGATGGGCGTGCCATCGGGCACCAGTTCAAACTCCACACCATTTGCGTCTTTGGTCTCCAAGCCACCGTCCAACCGACCATGCGCGTCGCTGGTGTTGGTGATCGAAATTGCGGGAGTGCGCTTGCCGCCCAGCTCTGCCATCCGCACCTGCTTCATCTCAAGCTTCGGCTCTGCGCCGTTCACTGCAAAGTACACCGCAACCGCAATGCGCCCGTTGACTGGCAGGTTCATGCTCGCACCGCCACTCTCGATCAACGCTTTGTGTGCAGGTTCAATGCCCTCAATGGCGAGCATCACGCGACATTCGCGGCACGGCGCATCGGCCGGTACTTCAAACTGAAAGCGAAACGCCTTCTTCGAGCGCGCCGCAATCTTCACGGTTTTGCGCTCCAGCGTCACTCACGGGCGGCAACTGTTGGGTAACAGCTCATCATGAAATCCGAGCTTGCCGTCCTCCGAATACGTCCAGTCAACGGTGCGCACCGACACCTCAGTAGCAGTGGCGCCCACGTTGTAAATATCGAGGGACTGCCCGAGCCGAGCGCTGCCTTTGCCAGAGAGTTCAAAGCGCGCTGGGGAGACGGCGATCTCAAAGCCTGCCGCGCGAGCGCGATTGGCCGCAAACAGTGCTGCGCAGCCAATCAACAGAACTGCCGCCCCAATCCACATGCGCGCTTTAGTTCGCTTTGCCCGTGGCTGCCGGGGCGCATGCAAGGGTTCGCTCTGCCGCGCGCGGTGGTGGGCGATCACGCGCGCGCGGCGGCGCTCAGCGGACTGGAAAGGATTCGCGAACATCATTGCACCTCAATTTCAAAGTAACTCTCAAACCCAAGCCCGCCGCGAAGGTAGGCCAGCTCAGCATTCATTGATAAATCAAACGACGTTTCCATCGTCGCGGCTCTCACCACGCCGCTCCACACCAGCACCCGGTCGCCGGGACGGGCGCTGCCTGCTGCAAATTCGCTGCGTGTTTTCCAATCCACGCGCAGGCCACGTGGCGACGTCAGGTTCGCGATGTTGATCGGGATCACGTAGTACACGCGGGCTTTTTTTCCCAACGTAGCGTTTAGTGTTTAAGCGGTACTCCACCCAGCCAAACGCAATCCCGGCATGGGTCGGATCGACGTCGTCAAAAAGTGTGGCGTTCAACGTTGCCTTGGCGGATTCGACGCGGTGACGCGGGCTTTGCGAGTCGTCCAGGCGCTCAGCGGCGGCGAGGGCGGGGAGCGCGAGCAAGGCGAGTGTCGCCAGGCACAACCGGCCTGTCATCCTGAACCAAACGCGAAGGATCACGTTTGGTGCCGCGGTGGCTTCATTTAGCCTCCATCCGTGTGGGCCACGTGATCCTTCGCGTAGCCCAGGATGACAGAGGGGCGCGAACGCATTCACAGGGTGACTCATGGCATGCTCGCAGTAAACCGCACTTTGCCGCTGTAGCTTCCAGCGGGGTAGACGGTGGTGTTGTTGTACTTAAAAATCAGGTCGTGCTGAATGCGGGAGCCGGAGGTGAAGCTTGCCAGCGTTTGCGCGGAGCTGCCGTTGAAGCTGCTGTTTTGTACGTCGAAATTGCCTAAAAACGGTGCGGTGGCGTTGCTCGTCCAGCTCACTTGCGAAAACGGTATGACGGTGCCGGGGCCCAGGCATGTGCCGCTGATACACGCCATTCCGGCACTTGAATCGGCGGTGAGGGTGACGGTGCGATAGGTCGCAATGGTTGAGCGGGCGCGCAGGTCAAGCCGCACTGCGGCGGCTGTGGGTTGGGTGGCACCGTCGCCGACTTTGTCGCCAGCGATGGTGCCGAAATTAACGGTGTCGACGGCACCTGGCGTGTTGGTGCCAACACGTAACGTGATGTCATGCCCAGGCAGCACCAGATCGGTTGCAAATGCGGTAAAAACCGCCCCCGCCTCGGAGACGAGGCATAGGGCGGTGAAGGTCACAACAAGCATGCGCCACCCGCGCTGTGCCGACGCCGTGGCTAAGCGGGGGGCGAGGGGGGGTAGGTTGGGTGCGCGCATGGCTGCGACTACTTAAGCGCCGCCTGTGATGGTGTAGGTAACGGTTCCGGTGTAAGCGCCAGGTGCGCCGCCAACGAGAGTCGAGCCAGCCGTGTAGGTGTAGTTGCTGTTGTAAAGAGTGTTTACATTGAGTGCCGCCGTAGCGCCGCCACAGGTCAAATTCGTCGCGCCAAGAGGGTGAGGAAGTAACAGACCCGATCCGGTTGCTGTGCCCACCACGATGTCCGCGCCAGCGAATCCAATCAATACGGTTGTGCAGGTGATAACTGCATTCGATGTATTCGTCCAGGCTGCGACTGGAATGGTTGACGTGCTTGACGTTAAGGTGGGTGCCGTTGTGCCGTCCCAATCTACAACGGTGTTGTTGCCTACAAAGGGCCCATACACGGGCGACAAACCAGGCGATACCGCGCTGGACGTAACGTTCATTGTCGCTGTGCTGACAGTTGCGCCCGCGGCACCGACTTTCAACATTACGATGTTTGGCACATTGATGGCGAGGTTCAGTCCGGCGCTCGCGTTCGTGGGCGTGCCGATGGGCTGAACACCCATTTGGCTTTCGCCCCAAGCCGTCCCCACCAAAAGTGCCGAGCTGGCAATCGCCAGAGAGAGAGTTTTTAATTGCAGTTTCATGATTAAGATTTCCTTTGATGACGTATCGGATGCTGCGCAAAGTCGCGGCACACGTTTCCCAAACCGCTTCACGTGGACCTACGGAAAGCAAGGCGCTCTAGCCTGTCGCAATTTGCGGAGTACTGCTTTGCGTGGGGGGGCAATCGAACTGCATGTGTCACGGTTAATGGAGCGAATTTGATGCGTGAAGGCTATCGGTTTAAGAGCGCTTTGACTCCTACCCAAGCAGGTGGGATTTTTCGCGAAAGTGGCTCTGTACAAGGGCTACAGGTGAATTGCTCATGCCATTGACATAACGCATTGACCATAATGATTAGGCCGAAATGGTTGGTGACGGCATTTCGCATAAACGGACGCAACGCAGCGGCGATCTTTATCGGGCACTACACTTCGTGCCATGAAAAATCACATTCCTCGCACCATTCACCCCGACACACTCCACCAATGGGTGGCCGATTTATTTTTGGCGGCGGGATCGTCGGCGAAGGAGGCGAAGCTTACGGCCGATCATCTGGTGCTGTCGAACCTGAGCGGCCACGATTCCCACGGCGTTGGGATGGTGCCCCGCTACGTGCGCTCGATTGGCGCGGGCGAGTTGGTGCTCAATAGAGACGTTGAAATCGTCACCGATACTGGCAGCTTACTGGTGCTGGATGCGCATTGGGGCATCGGACAAAGCGTGACCCATCAGGCGATGGAGATTGCGATCAAGCGTGCAAAGGATACGGGCGTTTGCGTGATGGGTTTGCGCAATTCGCATCATCTGGGGCGCGTTGGTCACTGGGCTGAGCAGGCGATCGCCGAGGGACTCATTTCGATTCACTTCACCAATGCGGTTTCGCAGCACTGGGTGGCCCCGTACGGAGGTGCGGAGGCACGGTTTGTGACAAATCCCTTCACCGTGGGGATTCCGCGTTCTGAGGCCGATGGTGGGCCGTTTGTACTGGACTTTGCGACGAGTGCGATTGCGCAGGGCAAAGTTCGGGTCGCTTACAACGCGCAAAAGCATGTGCCAGAGGGCGCGTTGATTGATCACGAAGGTTTCCCGACAACCAATCCGGGTGTTCTGTTCGAGCCGGTCAATGGGCGCATTGGCGCACTGACCACAATGGCTGCGCACAAAGGCTATGCACTCGCGATGGTGTGCGAATTGCTGGGCGCGGCCTTGACGGGAGGGTCGGTCACCATTCCTAAGAATCAGCCGAAAGCGGGTGTCTGGAACAACATGCTCACCATTGTGTTTGATCCAGCACGATTTGGCACCCAGAGCTCATTTGAGTCGTCGACGCGCGAGTTCGTTGACTGGGTTAAATCAGCCCGGTTGATGGAAGGTCATGACGAAATCCTGATGCCAGGTGATCCCGAGCGTCGGTCGCGGAAAGCACGAGCGCAGGCGGTGCCCATCGACGAGGGCACGATTGCCGAAATGGACATTGCAGCGCAGGCTGTGCTTGCTTCGAATGGCAAAGGGCCGGGGGCTTTGTCGGTGCTGATGAGGGCCGCGTAGTCGGAACTCTCACCGCCGTCGACTCGCAACAGCTTTTCTCGTCCGACCCCGTTACATCAGGGCTTTCAGCCGATTTGTGCGATTTTCGACTATCGCAAAAAATGCCTGCTAGCCCCAGTGAAATAGACGTTTCAGCGAAAAGCTGAAGGAATTAGCGCTTGCGTGTAGGCTCCGGCTGAACGCCTACGGCGATGCGTTGCGCTTTCAGTGACTGCCCGCCGTACATGTAGTCCGAAATCGCGTCGGTGAGCCGCGCCGCCTGTTGCACGCCGTTCGGGCTCGACAGCATCACTACGCTGACCAACGCCTCGACCAGCGCCAACAAGCCAACCAGGCTGCTCGACAGCACGGGGTGTTGTGCCGGAGCAAACAATGCGTGTTGCGCGATGGACGTCAGCGGGGACGCGGGGGAATCGGTCAGCGCGATCACCGTGGCACCGCGATCATGCGCATAGTTGGCGAGATTGACCGCATCGGTCGCGTAGCGCGGCACTGAGAGTACCAGCACCACGTCTCGAGGCCCGACGTTCATCAAGCGCCCGGCTGCGACCTCCGTGCCTCCGAATTCAACGAGGTTGATGAGCTGGTCGCAGAACGGCTGCAAATCGAGCGCAAGGATGGCGGCGATGTGCGAGGATAGTCCGAAGCCCACCGTGTAAACCGCGCGCGCCTTGATAACGGCGTTTGCCACGCGACGCAGTGATTCAGAGTCGATTCCGAGTGCCGTTTGCTGCAGGTTACTTTGCGCCGGGCCGAATAATTCGTCCGCGCCACCGGTGGTTGCATTTTTTTTGCGCTGAGCACTCGTGGCATTCGCCTGGGACGAGGCGAGCTTTTGCACTGGGGCGAACACGGCTTTAACCGATTCAGCCAGCGCGGACTTGAGTTGCGCAAACTGCTGGAAGCCTGCCGCGCGAGCGAAGCGGGACAGCGTGGCCGTTGACGTACCGATACGCTGCGCCAGTTCGTCGATGCCAGCGGCTACGGTCGAAACCGAGTTTCGCAGGAGATAGTCCGCGATGACTCGCTGCGAAGATGAGCCGTGCGCCTGCAAGCTCATCAAGGCCTGGCCCACTTCAGAGCGCGCCAGAGATAGTTCGGGCGTGGTGGTTGCTGCTGAGGCGAGAGCCGGGTCGGATTGGGTCATGGAGGATCTAGGTTGGTTCAGTGGCAACGGAGCAGGTGATCAGTAAATATTTTTACAGTGACATCGCTCAGCCAAAAACATCAGTAGGCTACGTTATCATCTGCCAAAGAGAAAATTAATTTTCCTTACAATATTTTATGAAAATAATGATACAGTTACGGTGTTGTGATTTGACCCATTCAAGTCAGCCGCCTCCGAGCTTCGCAACTCGATCATTGTCCCCAATTCAGGAGTTTCATGATGTCTGTGTTCAAAAGTGTCGTCCAAGGTGCGGCAGCGCTGACGGTCGCGATGAGTGTAGCTACCTCTGCTCTCGCCCAGGCCCCCGAGTGGAAAAAGATTCGTGTGGCCGTTGAAGGCAACTACCCGCCTTTCTCGGTGATGTCGCCGGATGGCAAGCTCGGTGGATTCGACATTGATGTGGCTCGCGCTCTGTGCGTCGAGATGAAAGCGGATTGCACGCTGGTCCAGCAAGAATGGGACGGCATGATTCCCGCGCTCAATGTCAAAAAGTTTGACATGATTGTTGCTTCGATGACCATCACCGATGAGCGCAAGAAAGCCGTTGACTTCACCGACCCGTACTACGATGTGCCGAGCCGTTGGGTCGCGAAGGCGGGGATGTTCAAGGACGCGTCACCAGCAAGCTTCAAGGGCAAAAAGATCGCCGTGTTGCGGAACAGCCCTCGGGCCAAATATGTCGCAGAAAACTACAAGGGCATCGATGTGCTCGAGGTCGCGAAAGAGACGGATGTGTACCTTGAGCTTCTGGCTGGACGTGCCGACATTGGCATTGGATCAAGCGTTGTTTCTGGCGAGGCGCTACTCAAGAAACCCGAGGGCAAGGCATATCAACAGGTCGGCCCCTCAGTGAATATCGGCGCCGGTAGCGGCGTAGGTATCGCTGTGCGCAAAGAAGACGCCGTGCTGCGCGACAAGTTAAACGTTGCTCTTAAAGGCATTCGCGCGAACGGCACCTACAAAAAAATGGCCGACAAGTATTTCGACTTCGACGTGTCGGGCCAAACGAAGTAACTTTGCTGCGGCATTGGTAGGCGATGGACACGATGCTTCACGGCTATCTACCCGCGATCCTTGGCGGGCTGGCCATGACGCTGCAAATCGCTGCAGCGTCGCTCCTGGTGGCCTGCGTCCTGGGTATGTTGGGCGCGTTGGCGAAGCTATCGAAGTCACGCGTTGCGCGCGTCGTCGCGGATGCCTACACCACGCTTATTCGCGGCGTACCCGATCTGGTTTTGATGTTGCTGACGTTCTACGGTGGGCAGGCGATTGTGAACTGGGTCGTGCAAAAAATGGGCGGCAGCTACGTCGATATTGATCCGTTTATCGCGGGCACCTTGACCGTTGGATTCATCTTCGGTGCCTATTTGACCGAGACGTTTCGCGGCGCGATTCTCGCAGTTCCACGTGGCCAGATTGAAGCGGGTTACGCCTACGGAATGTCGTTCACGCGAACGCTGTGGCGCATCACGCTGCCGCAAATGATTCGCCACGCGCTGCCGGGTTTTGTCAATAACTGGCTGGTCATGATCAAAGCGACCGCGCTCGTCTCCATTATTGGGCTTGACGACATGGTGCATCGCGCTGGGCTCGCCACCGCAGCCACGCGCGAGCCGTTTACTTTTTATGCGGCAATTGCCCTGATTTATCTGACAATCACGAGCGTGTCGCTGTTCCTTCTCTGGCGTGTGGAGTTGCGCTTTTCGCGCGGCGTGCGGCGGGTCGCCGCATGAGCCCGCCCGTTTCGTTTCTTGGCGTCGACTGGGGCTTGATCGCGTCATCACAGCCCGCTTTTTTTGGTGGGCTTGGTGTCTGTCTGATTTTGCTTGTGATTACGCTGCCGTGCGGATTTTTGCTCTCACTGCCACTTGCCGTAGCTCGCGCATCGAGCAACCGCGTCGCCTCGCGCGCAGTCTGGCTGTTTACCTATGTCATTCGCGGTACGCCGTTGTTGGTGCAGATTTTCGTTATCTATTACGGCCTCGCTCAGTTTGAATGGATTCGTGAAAGCGCGGCGTGGGTATTGCTTAAGAACGCGTGGTTTTGCGCCTGGTTCGCGTTTACCTTGAACACCACGGCCTACACCACTGAAATTTTTGCGGGCGCTATTAAAGCGACTCCTTCGGGCGAAATTGAAGCTGCACGCAGTGTTGGCATGTCGAGCGCACAGGTTTACTCTCGTATTTTGTTGCCGGGGGCATTGCGGCGCGCATTGCCGCAATACGGTAACGAGGTCGTCGGGATGATGCACGCCACTGCACTGGCGTCCACGGTCACACTGGTTGATCTCACCCGCGTTGCTCGCGACGTTTATGCCAATCACTTGCTTC
>JBBRVM010000014.1:0-16418 GCA_038246865.1 Burkholderiales bacterium | reverse complement strand
AGCACCACAATCGCGTCGTCTACCACGAGGCCCACCGCGAGCACCATCGCCAGCAAAGTCAGCGTGTTGATGGTGAACCCAAAGGCGTACATGATGAAGAATGCGCCTGTTAACGACACTGGAATCGTGAGCAGCGGGATGATGGTGGCGCGGAAGCTGCGCAAGAAGAAAAAGATCACCAGCGCGACCAGAACTACCGCTTCGCCAATCGTGGAAAAAACGGCCTTGATCGATTGTGCGATAAATACCGAGCTGTCGTAATTGAGCTCGAGTTTCATGCCCTTCGGCAGCGATTCCTGAATGTTGGGCATTTCGGCAAGCGCCGCCTTCGAGAGTTCGAGCGGGTTGCCAGTCGATTGCCGGATGATGCCGAAGCCGACCGCTGTTTTGCCCATGAAGCGCTGGAAGCCGCGTTCCTCGGCGGCTGCGACTTCAACCTTCGCGACGTCACGAATGCGAATCGGGTAGCCGCCCGACTGCGCGACGACCACTGCGCCGAATTCTGCGGGCGTCTGCAAATCGGTCTGCGTGAGCACGTTGAATTCGCGCAGGCTGCTCTCGATGCGGCCCGCCGGGATCTCTACGTTTTGCGCGCGTAATGCGCTCTCAACATCGGCGGGCGTCAGACGAAACGCCGCGAGTTTGGTCGGCTCAACGAAGATGCGCATCGACGTCTTGCGTTCGCCGAAGATGCGCAGGTCAGCTGCGCCTGGGAGGACCAGCAAACGCGGTTTGATCAGCCTATTCACGGTGTCGGACAGTTGCAGCTGCGTGTGCGAATCCGAGGTGAGTGCGAACCACATCACCGGAAACGAATCCGCCTCTACCTTCGCGATGACGGGCTCATCCGCCGCATCGGGCAAACGTGCGCGAACGCGGGCCACTTTGTCGCGCACTTCGGCGGCGGCGACGTCGGGATCTTTGCTGATTTTGAAAGTGACGGTGATGTCGCTGCGCTCGGAGCGCGAGTTAGACGTGATGAGGCTCACGCCTTCAATACCAGAGAGCGAGTCTTCGAGAGTTTTGGTGATTTGCGACTCGATCACTTCGGGCGAGGCACCCTTGTAGTTAGTGCTCACGCTGACGATCGGCTCGTCAATCTTTGGGTATTCACGAATCGACAAGCGCTGATAGCCGATCAGCCCGAGCAACACCACCACCAACGAGAGTACCGTGGCGAGCACGGGGCGTTTGATGCAGAGGTCAAAGAAATTCATGCGTCTGCTCCCTGTGTCGACAACTATATTTGCCAACAACTTTTACAACAAACCCTTTCCGCACTGGAGCTAAAGGGCAATAACTACTAAAGTCGACTATTAAACCAAATCGGCGCTGGCCCTAACGCTGCTGGGCTTCTACCAAAAAGCCGTTAGCTTTTTTCCTTGGTAGTTGCAGAGGCGGGCGCGGCACCACCCGCTGCTTTTTTCGCCGCCGCCGGGGCTGCGCCGCCGCCACCCGAAGGCCGAACCGCTGCGCCATCCCGTAACCGCTGCCAACCCGCGATGACAATCGTGTCATTCGCGCTAACGCCTTCAACAATTTCTGCCTTGCCATCGCGGCGTTGCCCGACTTCGACCTTGGTGCGCAGCGCACGACCATCGACCACGCGGTACATGATCTGATCCTCGCCCTGCATCGCCACGGCTTGTTCCGGCACCACCACGGCGTCGCCAGTATCGGACAACGTGAGCCGCACACGGGCAAACATACCGGGCTTCAAGAGCCCGCCTTTGTTGGTCATCTGCGCACGCAACACCACGGCGCGACCGGCAGTGTCAAGCTGCGGATTCATTGCGTAAACGCTGCCAGTAAACGGCTGTCCCGGCAACGCGTCCAGCGTCACGGACAGCGCTTGGCCAACGCGCACTTTGGACTGAAACACCTCCGGGATTTTGAAGTCCACTTTGATCGGATCAGTCTTCTCCAGATTCACGATGTCCTGGCCGTCCTTTACGTAGTCACCCTGGCTCGCGGTGCGTAAACCCACGGTGCCCGAGAATGGCGCTTTGATCACCAGTTTGGTCAGTCGTGCCTCGGAGAGCTTTACAGTAGCGTCGGCCACCCGCATCGCGTTTTCGGCCTCGTCTTTGGCCTGACCGGAGATGAAATTGCGCTCCTTCAATTCGACCGCGCGGTCAAATTTTGCCTTCGCTAATTTCTGGTTTGCTTTGGATTGTTCGAGTTCAGCGCGAGCCACTGAATCATCGAGCTGAACCAGCACCTGCCCCATGCGAACTGGCTGACCTTCTTTGAAATTGAGCGTAACGATACGGCCCGATTGTTCAGCGCGAACGATCACCGATTCGTCGGAGCGCAAGCTGCCCACTGCGGTCACTGTTTTCGGCCAGCTAAGCTTTTCGGGCTTGCCCAACTCAACAGGCGTGCCGCCACCGCCGCCTTGCGCCCCCGCTCCAGGCCCTTTGTTTGCAGCACCCGCCGCGGCATTGGGGGCCGAAGGCGCGGAAGGTGGAGAAGCTGCCGCTCCGTCAGCAGTCTTCGCAGGTGCGCCTGGCGTAGCTTGTGCGGCGGGCGTAGCTGTTGCGGCAGGTGCCGCTGCCATCGGCGCACCCGGCGGAGGGGCCGTAGGCTTGCTACCGCTAAACAAAAACATTGCGCCCGCACCCAGCACGGCACCCAGCACGGCGACCACAATGCCGTAAATCGTTTTCTTCATGAGACCTAACTACATCCGGTTCTTTTGTCGATTATGCACTCGTACGACGACATATTGCGATGCAACATTTCATATCATGCGGAGTTGTTGTCTCTCGATAAATGATGCTCACCATGCTTCTTGCCCCATCGCTTCGCCGCAGACTATTTGCGACCCTGTTCATCGGTTTTAGTGCACTCATGAATTGCACATTTGTACCGATTGCCGCTGCGCAACCGGCCTACCCCAACAAGCCGATTCGCCTCGTCGTCCCGTTTCCGGCTGGCGGCTCGGTCGACGTGACGTCGCGCGCGCTGGCGCAAAAACTCTCCGAGCTTTTGGGCCAACAAGTCATTGTCGACAATCGTCCCGGCGCGGGTGGCAATATTGGCATGGATGCGGTCGCCAAATCAAGCGCCGACGGTTATACGCTGGGAATGGGCGCGTTATCGACGCACGCGGTCAACCCATCGCTCTACGCCAAAATGCCGTTTGACGCGGTGAAAGATTTCGCACCAATCTCGCTCGTTGTAGTGACGCCGAATGTGCTCGTGACCAACCCGCAAGCGATGCCGGCCGCCGACATTGCAGGCATCGTCGCCTACGCCAAATCAAGTGGTGGCAAGGTCAACTGCGCCAGCGGCAGCAACGGTAGCGCTGGACATTTGGCCTGCGAATTATTCAAACTGCAAACTGGCGCGCCCATGACCCATGTTCCGTACAAGGGCGGTGGCCCGGCGATGACCGATTTGCTAGGCGGGCAGGTGCAAATGATGTTCGACAACCTGGCCTCCAGCGCGCCACAGATCAAGGCTGGCAAGCTAAAAGCCTTTGCGGTTACCACGCCCAGGCGCAGCGCCCTCGCCCCCGATTTGCCGACGATGGCCGAGGTCGGTATCAAGGACTTCGACGTCTTTACGTGGTGGGGCCTCTTCGCGCCCGCCGGAACGCCGCCTGAGATCGTCAAACGACTCTCGATCGAGACCGCAAAAGCGCTCGCCGCGCCGGACTTGCGCGACAAGTGGCTTGCGAGCGGTGCCGAGCCCTCAGCAAGCACCCCGGAGGAATTCAGGACGTTTATCGGTCAGGAACTGCCGAAGTACGCGCGAATTGTCAAAGAAAGCGGTGCCAAGGTCGATTGATTTACCGTAGCCACGCCGCTCTAAATCGTCGATCACCGCACCGATGCCCCGTCCACGGTACTGCGCAGCATCCGCCGCACCATGAAGCCGCGTTTACAACGTCCCGCCGCGTTCGGGGCCCATTTTTGCTGCTCTGGCCCGCTGTCCTACACCGAATCCGGTGGAAGAGCTTACAATTCATGTGCAAAATGAAGAATACGATCAGCAGCTTTGTTTTTATTAGACTTTTTCTGACGAGCGCGTTGGCGCTTGGGATTTCTAGCGCGCAAACGACGGCATTCGCGCAAGGCCCGAATCTGCTTTCGTCCGCCGCGCTCATTCTCGATGCTACGTCTGGCGAACCGATTTACGCCAAAAACGCCAACACGGTCACGCCCATCGCCAGCATCACGAAGCTGATGACCGCGATGATTGTGATTGACGCGCAGCAGAACCTGGACGAGCGCCTGGCGGTTGATCTGAACGATCTCGACTACCTGAAAGCGAGCCGGTCACGCTTGTCGATTGGCAGTGAACTGTCGCGTCGCGAAATGCTGCAACTCGCGCTGATGTCGTCTGAAAATCGAGCCGCTAGTGCGTTGGGTCGTCACTTTCCGGGCGGGCTTACCGCTGCGGTCGCGGCCATGAACGCCAAAGCGAAAGCGCTCGGCATGACCAACACCCACTATGTTGATACCTCGGGCCTTTCGCCCGAGAACGTGTCGACCGCCCGCGATTTGGCTGTCCTCGTGCAGGCTGCCCAGCGCTACCCCCTGGTTCGCGAGTACAGCACGCAATCCGACCAATACGTGCAAATTCCCACGACCGGTCAGACGTTGCACTACAACAACTCCAACGCGCTGGTGAAATCCGACGGCTGGAACATCACGTTGCAAAAGACCGGTTTCATCCGTGAAGCGGGCCGTTGCGTGGTCATGATGGCGCAAATTGCGCAGCGCCCGGTGGTTCTTGTGCTGCTTGATTCCGTTGGGAAGTTTTCCCGTCTGGGTGATGCTAATCGTGTAAAGACATGGATGGAAACCGGCGAAGTGCTGGCCATTCCAAAGCCAAAAGCCGTTGTCCGCAAGGCGGTCAAGGGCAAGCGCGGCAAAGTCGTTACTGTCAAGAAGCGCCGGCGCTAGTCCAGCGCCGCTCCTACAAGACCCGTCGCGAAGTCTCCAGCAGTTCCTTCGCCATCTTTTCAGTAGCCGCGCCCACCTCGTGACCCGAAAGCATGCGCGCAATCTCCGCGTGACGCTCTTTCTTGTTTAACGCACTCACATGGGTTGTCGGGCTTTGCGCGTTATCGCGTGACACTGTGAAGTGATGATCGGCATGGGCTGCGACTTGCGGCATGTGTGTCACACAGAGCACCTGTCGCCGCGCAGCCAGCGTTTGCAGTTTGCGCCCAACTTGCGCCGCAACACGACCGCCAACCCCCACGTCAACCTCGTCAAACACCAGCGTCGGCACAGCAGCAGCATCGCCACACACCACCAGAATGGCCAATGAGAGGCGCGCCAACTCACCGCCTGAAGCCACCTTGGCGAGCGGCGCAAACGGCAGACTGGCATGTGATCGAAACGTAAACTCTACCGATTCAGCGCCCGTGGATTCGACTTTGGCATACGGCGCGAGCGTTACCGAAAACGCCGCATTCGGCAGCGCGAGATCGGGCAGTTCGGCGGTTGCGGCTGTGGCGAGTTTCTTTGCGGCTTCACTCCGGCGAACCGATAGTTTCGCCGCAGCGACCGCCAGCGCCGATTCAGCGGCGACACATTCCCGCTCCAGGGCATTAATGTCCTGCGCTGCTGCGAGCGCAGTTAGTTTCTGTTCGAGACCTTGCCAATGTGCAGCCAGTTCCTCTGGGCGGACACGCAGCTTGCGAGCGAGACCGAACAACGTCGACAAGCGAGCCTCAGCCTGCTGTAAACGTTCTGGATCGAGATTCAATTTTCCAGCGTAATGGCGCAGTGATTGCGCTGCCTCATCGAGTTGAACGCCCGCTGATTCAATCAGCAGCCGCGCTTCAGAAAGCGCGGGATCGATGCGCTCCGCGCTAGCCAGCGCACTCATCAACGAAGCCAACGATTCCGCGACGCCATCATCATCCGCAATCGCAGCACGCGTCGATTCGACGGTCTGAAGCAACTCTTTGCTGTGGCTCAAACGGGACTGTTCCTGCGTAAGTGCACTCCACTCTTCAGCGTTAAGTTTGGCGGCACGTAATTCATGCAAATCAGCTTCAAGAGCGCTGCGCTCGCGGGCGATTGTGTCCGCCGCCGCACGCGCATGTAACAACGCTTCACGCGCTTGCGACGCATGACGAAACGCTGCCTGCACAGCCGCCACATCCGCTTCGGCACGGGCATAGCGATCAAGTAATTCGCGCTGCGTCGCGCCACGTAACAGTGCCTGATGCTCATGTTGGGCGTGCAGCTCAAGCAGCGTTGCGCCGAGTTCACGCATCTCGGTCACGGAAACCGGTCGCCCATTGATTTGCGCGCGGCTCTTGCCCGCTGCGTCAATCACACGACGCAAAACGACATGATCGGCATCGCTTTCCGCTTGCGCTGACAACCAGGCGCGTGCTTCAGCATTGGTCGACAGATCGAACTCCGCCGTGATGTCCGCCTGCTTCTGGCCCACGCGAACGTTTGCGCTTTCAGCCCGCGCACCCAACGCCAGCCCAAGCGCATCGAGCACGATGGATTTACCCGCCCCAGTCTCTCCCGTGAGCGCGATCATGCCCGACTCAAACTCGATATCAAGGCGGTCAATGAGGACAAAGTTACGAATCGAGAGCTGCTTCAGCATGTCAGCAAACTTGCGCGCCTCTAACATTCCATTTTTGGGGATGCAGTGTTAGAAGCACGGAGCGCTGCAACCGCAATGTGCGCCCTGGTACATGAGCGCATTTGGCAAAAGCGCGAGCACCGCGCGACGACACAATGCGCCGCACAAATGGAATGTTAGAGGCGCGCACCCGCTTACCGCTTCATCGGAGCCAGACCCTCAGGCGTCTCCGTCCAGCCCAGTTTTTCGCGCAACGTATGGTAGTAGTCATAGTCGAGCGGATGCCATAGCCGCACGGTTGCGTCAGCCCGCTTGAGCACCACCGAATCGCCCTCGTTGAGCGGGATCATGTGATGGCCGTCGATACTCGCCAGCGCCTCGCGCGCACGCGCCACCGTGATGCGAATCACCGAGTCGTCGGCGACCACAATCGGCCGATTGGTCAGCGCATGTGGCGCAATCGGCACGATGGTGAAGGCGTTGACAAACGGCGCCATGATCGGGCCACCGGCTGATAGAGCGTACGCAGTCGAGCCGGTCGGCGTCGCCACGATCACGCCGTCGGCGCGAAATCCGTAAGCAAAGCGGTCATTCAGCGAAATTTCAAGATCAACCAGCGAGGTCGCACCACCGCGATTGACCACCACGTCGTTCACAGCGAGGTATTCCGGCGCACCGGCAACTGAGCTGGTGGCGCTAAGCAACACCCGCCGCTCCTCGCGATACTCACCTGCCAGCAGTCGCGGCAACGTCTCCGGCAAGCTCGCCAGCGACAAATCGGTCAAAAAGCCCAGTCTCCCCTGGTTGACGCCAATAATCGGAACCCCATGCGCCGCCACCTGCCGCGCGACCGAAATAAAAGTGCCATCGCCGCCAAGCACAATGACGAGCCCGCAAGTAGCGCCGATTTCGTCCATCGACGCAGTGGGCGCTGCTGATTGCGCCGTTTCATCCAGCTCGGCGGCGCTCGTTTCCTCGAGCACCGGGCGGTAGCCAAGGCTTCGCAATTGACTACTCAGCTCGGCTACGGTGTCGCTCAGGTCGCGCGTGGTGTCGCGAACGCCCTCTCGCTGGGACGGGCGGACTGCGATAGCGACGGGGCAGGGAGGGAGCGCGGAAGGCATGCACCGATTTAATCACACGGTGTAGCCGGGGATTTGCCCGAGTCCGACATGCCCACGTCTTTACAATGGTTCGCATGCTTGACCCTCGATCCCGAATTCTGCTGAAAGCGCTTGTCGAGCGCTATATCGCCGATGGCGAGCCCGTGGGATCGCGCACGCTGTCGAAGCAGAGCGGGCTGGAGCTGTCGCCTGCGACCATCCGCAATGTCATGGCTGATCTCGAAGAGCTGGGCTTCATCACCAGCCCGCACACCTCGGCGGGCCGCATCCCGACGCCACGAGGTTATCGCTTTTTCGTCGACACACTGCTCATTACGCAGCCGATGCAGCAACTCGCGATGAAAGATGCGGAGTCGCAAATTCACGGCCAGCAACCGCAGGAATTGATCAGCGCCGCCGCGCGCATGCTGTCCGACCTGTCGTCATTTGCCGGCGTGGTCGCCGCGCCGCACAAGACGCCCGCATTCCGCCATGTCGAGTTTGTGCGTCTGAACGAGCGGCGCGTGCTGATGGTCCTGGTCGCGCCTGACGGCGATGTGCAAAATCGCATCCTAAACGCAGATCGCAATTACTCGCCGTCGCAGCTCGTCGAGGCGGGCAACTTCTTCAATGAACATTTCGCGGGATTACCGCTCGATCAGGTGCGCGGTCGTTTGACGGAAGACCTCAAACAATTGCGCGAAGACATGGTCGGGCTGATGACAATTGCGGTCGAAACCGGCGGCGAAGTCGCCTCGCAATCGAGCGACGGGCTGATCGTCTCAGGGGAACGCCGTCTTTTGCATTCGCAGGACTTGTCGGGCAGCATGCAAAGCTTGCGCAAGTTGTTCGACATGTTTGAACAGCGCACGCAACTGCTGCATCTCTTCGATCTCGCTAACAAGGCCGAGGGTGTGCAAATCTTTATCGGCGGAGAATCGCAGGTGGTGCCGCTTGATGAATTTTCGCTCGTCACCGCGCCTTATCAAGTTAACGGTCAAATCATCGGCACACTCGGCGTCATTGGCCCCACGCGCATGGCCTATGACCGTGTGATTCCGATTGTGGATTTGACCGCGAAATTGCTCTCGTCGGCGATGCAGCGCGAAATGGGCGAGTCGTAGTTAGTGTCAGGAAGTAGATAGTTTCATGCAGTCTTCACCCCCCGTAGTCAGTCCCGCACATGGCCGCTCGCCACGCATCGGCATCCTGCTGACTAACCTCGGCACGCCCGACGCGCCGACCGCACCGGCAGTGCGCCGTTACCTCGCGGAATTTTTGAGTGATCGTCGCGTCGTAGAGATTCCACCTTTGGTCTGGAAGCTCATTCTGCACGGCATTATTTTGCGCACGCGGCCTGCCAAGAGCGCGAAAAAATATGCGAGTGTCTGGATGCCGGAAGGCTCGCCTTTACTGGTGTGGACGCAGCGTCAAGCCCAGTATCTGCGGGGCGCTCTGGGTGAGCGCGTGAAGGCGATGGGGCTGCCCGCCGATCTGGTGAAAGTGGAAGTCGGGATGCGCTACGGTAACCCGAGTATCGCCAGCGCACTTGCCAAACTGAAAGCCGACAACTGTGACCGGATTCTCGTGCTGCCGATGTATCCGCAATACGCTGCGAGCACCACTGCAACCGCCTGCGACGCGGTTTTTTCCGTGCTCGCCAGGGATCGCACGATGCCCGCTCTCCGTACCATCAACAGTTGGCATGACGATCCGAACTTCATCAAGGCGCTGACCACGCGCATCAATGAGTACTGGCGAAAACACGGTCGCCCCGACAAGCTCGTAATGAGCTTTCACGGCGTGCCCAAGGCGACGCTCATGAAGGGCGACATGTATCACTGCATGTGCCACAAAACCGCGCGCCTGCTGGCGCAGGAGCTGGGGCTCACCGAGTCGCAATGGATGCTCACGTTTCAGTCGCGTTTCGGTCGCGCGGAATGGCTACAGCCCTATACCGACGCGACGCTCGCAGGCCTTCCTGCTCAGGGCGTTAAGCGGGTGCATTTAGTGTGTCCCGGTTTCCCCGCCGATTGCCTCGAAACGCTCGAAGAAATCGCGATGGAAGGCAAAGAAATGTTCATGCATGCGGGCGGCGAGCAGTACGAATACATCTCCGCGCTCAACGATCATCCGGCGTTGATTCTTGCCTTGACTGAGCTGTCGCTGACGCATTTGCAGGGTTGGCTTAATCCGCCGCCTACCGCGGCCGCGCTCGCCGAACAAGTGCAACGCGCCAAAGCGCTCGGCGCCGTTGACTGATGGATCGCCGTGATGCAATGCAACGCATCGCCGCATTGGCTGCATTGGGTAGCGTTGCGGGTTGCGCGGAATTTGGCGAAGGCTATCCCCTCGCAGAGACGCCGCGTTTCGCACCCATTCAATGGCCGGAAAATCGTCCCAAAACTGCACTCATATTAGGCAGTGGCGGGCCACGCGGGTTCGCCCACATCGGCGTGCTCAAGGTGCTTGAAGCCGCTGGCATCGAGCCCGCGCTGGTGGTGGGCTCAAGCGCTGGTGCGATTGCTGGCGCGCTCTACGCTGCCAAAATCCCGGCAGCGGAAATCGAGCGCCGCGCGCTCGATTTAGGCATCACCGAACTCGCCGACCCCGCGTTTCTGCAACCCACGAGGTTCATCGGACGGGCGCTGCAAAACTTCATCAATGGTGCCGTTGGCGACCGTGCTATCGAGGTATTGCCGCGCAAGTTTTGCGCGGTGGCAGCGCCGGTTGGCAAGAGCGAATTGACCGCGTTCACCTGCGGCAATACGGGTGCCGCGGTTCGAGCGTCCGCTGCGCTGCCGTCAATGTTTCGCCCCACCTACATCGGTGGCATCGCCTACGAAGATGGCGACATGGTGTCGCCCGTGCCGATCCAGATCGCGCGAAACTTGGGCGCGACCAGGATCGTAGCGGTTGACGTGTCAGCGTTTCTGGAAGATACGCCGGATCGTGCGCCGGAGAGCTGGCGCACTCGTGATGCGGAACGGCGGGCGATCATTGACGCAGAGGCTAAGAGCGCAGACCTTTTGCTGCGTATTCGCTTGCCCTACTACGCTGGCGGATCGCGTGAATACCGCGAAAATTTGATTCGCCTGGCGGACGCGCAGACGCGGGGCGCACTTGATCGTATCGCGGCCGTTTTGCGCGAATAAACCGTGTGCCGAATGCGCTATTTCGCGCTCCATTCGCCGGCATCACCCGAGGTAGCTTTCGCCTCATCCAGAAGCCAGGCTTTAGCCCTGGCCTCGCCCTTGAGATAGGCATCCAGAAATTTAAGCGTCAGCACGCTGGTTTTCTCACGAATAACGCGCGCGGTCGCCGCTGCTGTGCTCTCGTGATTTTCACCCGTGACGCGATTGAGCCACAGCGCTTCGCGCAAGTCACCGCCGTTAAACACGGAGTGATCGCCGCCATCAAACACAACCCGGAATTTATCGCCCGCAACTTGCGCGTCGAATAGCGCTGCGCGATTCTTTGGGTTGCTGCCTGTGCTCATCACGTCGCTGTCGATCGTGCCCGTAACGCTCAGAAACGGTTTGGTCATTTCGCCGTAGCGCTCGGGCCAGCTTCGCTTGATGCCCTGCACGGTCGGACTGAAGGCGATGAACGCAGTGATGCGTGCGTCTGCCAATGACTTGATCGGACCGGGATAGCGCTCGCCCGCCAGAGCCATCGTTGTGCGTGCGCCGAAGCTGTGACCGGTCATGGCGATGCGCGTGAGATCGGCACGCTTGACCCATGGCGGCGTATCGGCTTGTTGCTGCAATCGAGAAAATTCGGCGAGCACAAAACGCACATCGTCAACGCGACCGAGCAACTGCTCAGGCGTTGCGCCGCGAGCAAGCCGCTGCTTTGGCGGGCCTTCACCCGGCCCTTTCCAAAGCGAATCGTCGCTCCCTGGATGCTGCACATGAATGACCAGATAGCCGTTGGCCGACCAGTGTTCGCCCCAGGCTTTTCCGCCTTCACGCGACCCGCCCAGGCCGTGCGAAAAAATCACCAGCGGCAATCTCTCCGAGCCGTCAGGAATGCGCACTTTCAGCGGCAAAACTCGATCACGGGAAGTGTCTTTCCATTCGAGATCCAGCACGCTGGGTGCGGCAAATACGAGTGTCGCGTTGAGTGCTGTCATGGACGCAACGCAGATCAGGGAAGCGAGAAGGCGTTTCATCCGCGCAAATGTATACCTCGCGGCAGGTTTCTTACCTGCGCATAATGCAAACAAACGTAACTGCACAACGAGGCTTCGGCTGTGACACAAATCATGAACACCATCGCATCCGTTCACGCTCATTTCACCAACGGCAGCGACAATGCAATCGCGTTGGCCGGGCGTCACATCGCTCGCACGACCGATCCGGCGGGAGAGGGCGCGCGTGCTTTCCTTTCGCTCGATCAAGCGGCATTGAAGCACGCAGCCGAAGTCTCGCAACAGCGGATCAAGGCAGGCAACGCCCGCTCACTCGAAGGCATCACCCTTTCGATCAAGGATTTGTTTGATGTGAAGGGCGAGGTCACGGGCGCGGGTTCAACAGTGCTGCGCACGCGAACTGCCGCCACGCAAGACTGTCCCGCTGTGACCCGTTTGCGCAACGCGGGCGCGATCATCTTTGGTCGCAACAACATGGTCGAATTTGCCTATTCCGGCGTCGGCATCAATCCGCACTTCGGCACGCCGCGCAACGTATGGGGGCGCACGGCGGATGGTGGCGGACGCGTGCCCGGTGGATCGAGCAGCGGTGGCGGCGTCGCTGTGGCCGATGGCATGTCCGTCGCTGCGCTCGGCTCGGACACGGGCGGCAGCGTGCGTTTGCCCGCCGCGCTGAACGGCGTCTGCGGATTTAAGCCGACGGCTATACGTGTTCCCGTTGTTGGCGCGATTCCACTCTCGGTGACACATGATTCGGTAGGGCCGATTGCCAATTCTGTGGAATGTTGTGCACGCATTGATGCGGTGCTAGCCGGAGAGGTTTACGCGCCAATGCCGCGACGATCGCTGCGCGGGGTTCGAATGCTGAAACCCAATTCGCTGATCTGGCGCGAACTCGACCCCGAGGTTGAGGCAAGCGTGAACGCGGCGGTCGAGAAGCTTCGGGCCGCAGGTGCGGAAATCATCGAAGCCCCCCTTCCGTGGCTCGATGAAATGTTGGGGCGCCCGGGGTTTGTCGCGGCTGAAGCGCTCGACTGGCACAACGCCAATATCAACGTGGAGGGCGTTGGCTACGACCCGCGCGTGTGGTTGCGCATGCAGGCCGGCCGTGATGTAACGCGAGGGCAATATTCCGCCGCGCTCGCCTACCGTCGGTTCTGGATTGATCGCATGAACATCGCGCTCGCCGGATTCGATGCAGTGATCTGCCCCACAGTCGCCTGCATCGCGCCCGAGATCGCGCCGCTCGTTGCTGACGATGAGCTTTTCTTCAAAGCCAACGCACGCATTTTGCGCAACACCGCGTGGGTAAATTTCATGGATGGCTGCGCGTTGACGATGCCGTGCCACAAACCGGGCGACGCGCCGGTGGGGTTGCAACTGGTCGGGCTGCAAGGTCAGGATCACGCCATTCTGGCGCTTGGGCTGGCGTGCGAAGCGGCGCTAGTAACTGTAAATTGAAGCGAATTGCAGCATTCAGCTTTTCCATGAAACGACCACGGCATTGGGGATGAACGCGATTTATTGAGAAAGTCGATAAGTCGCGAATAGCGTGCCTATCCCCGGTGCAATATAGGAATCAGCGAAAAGCTGTGGGCGTGAAGCATACGCCTATGCCATCGCCATCCCACCAACACGCACGCCGTCCACCGCGCCAACTGCCAACAAGCGGCTTTGCAGCGCTTTGCGAGCGCGGTGAACGCGAACCCAAATGTTCTGTTCGGTCACGCCAAGACGCTCGCTGATTGACGCCGTGCTTTCGCCTTCGATTTCTCGCGCCATGAACACTTCGGCAACGCCGACGGGCAGGGCAGAGACGGCGTCGTTCACATGATGCAGCAGTTGTGACAATTCAGCAGCCCGCTGCGGGTCGCACGCAGCCTGTCCAGCTGAATCGCGCTCGCGCAGCATCGGGTGATCTTCGGTCGCCTCCATCTGCTCGCCGTCGTCGTTTTCGAGCGTCAGTGAAACAAAACGATAGCGATCACGGTAAGCGTCCATGATCTTGTGTTTGAGGATGCCAGTAAGCCAGCCACGAAATAGCGAGCGTCCGCCGAATGCCGATTTGCTGTCTACCGACTGAATAGCAGCGAGGAGCGTGTCCTGCACCAGATCGTCCGCGAGGTCGGCATCGCCCACCTTTTTCATCGCAAATTTGTACAAATAGTCGCGGTGGGTGGCGGCCTCGTCAGCCAACGCATTCATTTCCGATATGCCCAGCTTCGCAGCTACGGCACAATCAGCGGTGGCGGGGAACAGGTACTGGGTGTCGGATAAGTTCACGGTTGGGCTCCCGAAGAATGCCGGAAATGGCGTGTTTCGATGGGAGTAATTTTGTTTTCGCAAAATCGCGCTTTAATCGCGCCAACATATCGTTTTCATAACAATCGAAAAAAATGACTTTGCGTGGTTCGGCGAAAAAATTGTCAGGAAAGAGCCGTCCGGGCGACCAGAAAGCATGGACATGTCGAACGTTTTAGTGATCGAAGACAACGCAGAAATCGCACAGCTCATCCGTTTGCACATGGAGGATTTGGGCCATCACGCGGAATGCGCGCTGGACGGCAAGGCGGGCCTCGCGGCGGCGCGGGCCAAGCCGTTCGACCTGATCGTGCTTGACCTGATGCTGCCTGGCATGAACGGGCTCGAGGTGTGCCGCGCGTTGCGCGCCGACCCCAAGCACTACACACCGATCCTGATGCTCACGGCGAAGGCGGGTGAGATTGATCGCGTGGTGGGTCTCGAAATGGGTGCGGACGACTACCTTGGCAAGCCCTTCTCAATCCCGGAGTTGCAAGCACGTGCCAAGGCGCTTCTGCGTCGCGCCGAGCGCATGGGCGGCCCCGCGCCTGCGCCGACCGGCAACGCATTGAAATTTGACGGTTTGACGATTGATCCGGTGCGCCGTGAAGTCAAGCTTGGCGACAAGCCGGTTGCGCTCACCGCGAAGGAGTTCGATTTACTGCTCTTCTTCGCGCAGAATCCGGGCCGCGTCTACTCCCGCTCGCAACTCTTGAACGCTGTGTGGGCAACCACGCTGGAGAGCTACGAGCACAACGTCAATACCCACATTAATCGGCTGCGCGCCAAAATTGAAGCCGATCCCGCGCATCCAACGTACGTGTTGACCGTACGCGGCGTTGGCTATCGCTTCTCCGACCCAGCTTGAAGCCCGGCGATTGAAACTCACGTTCAACAGCCTGCGCACGCGCATCGTTGCGCTGGTCGTCGCGTTTTGTGTGCTGATCGGCCTCATCTTCGTGCTGGCGGCAAATTTCGCGTACATGTCGTACTACGACGAACTGCGCCAGCGTCAGGGTCTCGCGTTTGCGCAAAATGTGGCGCAGATGTACCCCGAACTCGGCAAGTTTGATTCGCTCAATCGCGAAGACGTCGAGAATCGCTTTGAGCAAATGCTGTTGCTTGATCCGAGCAGCGCGATTTATCTGCTCGACAACGAGGGCCGGGTTCGGGCGGGCTACACCAAGGAGCGCTCGATTGGCAGCAAGAGCGTGCTCTCGCTCGCTCCAATCAAGCGGCTGACGGAAGCACCCGTCGGGCAAACGGTGTACGGTGAGGACCCGGATTTCCCCAATCTGCTGTGCCTGTTCGCCGCCGCGCCGCTTCGAAATGGCGCGACGACGACGGGCTACGTTTACGTGCTGATGCGCTCGCCCAAAGTCGATACCAATCGCATCCTGATGTCGAGCTCTGCCAATCGCACTGCGCTCTACGTGGCGTTGGGCGCAACGCTCGTCAGCGCGCTGCTGGTGCTCGCCGTGCTCTCGCTCATCACGCGGCCACTGCGACGTTTGACCAACGCGGCAGACGCGGTGAGCGCCGGTGACGTCGAGAGCGCGATGGACGCAAAAGCCATGCCCTATGAATTGCGTAATGACGAAATCGGCCGCCTGTCCCGCGCCTTCCGTGCAATGGTGATGCGTCTGCGTGAACAGGTGCAACGGGTGCGCCGTATGGACGCGACCCGGCGCGACTGGGTTGCCAGTATTTCGCACGACCTGCGCACACCGCTGACATCCCTCATGGGCCATCTGGAAACAGTGCAGCTACGCGGCGAACAAATGACTGATGCCGAACGTAAACGCTTCCTTGAAGTGGCCATGCAAAACGCGAAACATCTGGATCGGTTGTCGGCGTCGTTATTTGATTTCGCGCGCCTCGACAGCGATGAACTTCCTGTGGAAAAAGCACCCGCGCATGTCGGCGAATTGCTCGACGATCTGGCGGCACGCTTTTCCGCCGCAGGGCATTTTCGGAACATCAAAATCAACGTCGACTATGCCGAAGGCCTGCCGATGGTACAGATTGACGTGGCGCTCATTGAGCGCGCCGTGGCGAATCTGATCGACAATGCCATGCGCTACACGCCGGAGGGCAGCGCCGTAACGCTGTCGGCGAAGGCGGATGCGGACGGAGTGGCTCTCACCGTTGCAGATTCAGGCCCCGGCATCGCCCCGCAAGACTTGCCGCATGTGTTCGAGCGCTTCTTTCAGGGGAGCCGTCATCGCGAGGGACGCGGTCATGCGGGCCTCGGTCTGGCGATTGTTCAGCGGGTCGCGCAACTGCACGGT